>JASLDK010000067.1 GCA_030145945.1 Nocardioides sp. | reverse complement strand
GGTCTCGTCGGTCTCGCGGGTGGCCAGGGTGAGGAGCGGCCCGCCGGCCTCGGAGGTCTCGACCGGACTGGGGAGGTACATCGACTGGTGGACGGTGGAATCCGCAGAGCTCGTGCCGCTCGAGCCGTTGATGCCGAGCATCTTGGCGCCGACGAGCGCGACGACGCCGAGGATCAGGCCGACGCCGAGGGTGACGGCGACCATCGCGATGATCCCGTTGACGACCGGGCGTTCGGGAGACTGCTGCGGGTCGCTCACCCGTCCATTGTCCTGACGGGTGAAAGAAATCAGAAACCGCGCGTCCAGACGACCTCTTCGTGCAGTCGGCGCGAACGCCAGCCCTCCGCGGTGCGGACGAATGTGTGGCGATACTTGCCGCCGACCTCGACGACCCGCTCGCCGCCCTTGCCGTCGGCGATGCGCATCGGGTTGTGGAAGTACGCCGTGACGGCGGCCTCGTCACGGTCGCCGGTGAACGCGAAGCCGATCTGGCCGACCGTGTGCAGCCGGTGCTTCGAGAAGCCCGGCAGCGCCTCGGCGAGCCACGCCTTGACCACCGGGAAGGTGTCGACCACGCCACCGGACTCGGTGTAGTCGATGTTGGCGTCCGGCGTGAACACCGTGTCGAGGGCGTCGAAGTCCCCCTCGTCGACCGCGAAGGTGTAGCGGGTGATGGCGTCGGTGATCTCGGCGCGGTCGGTCAGTTCCTGCAGGTCCACGCGTGCTCCTCTCAGCGGGGTTCCAGTCAGCGGGGTTCCAGTCAGCGGGGTTCCAGGACGACGACCGGGATCTCCCGGTCGGTCCAGGCCTGGTAGTTGTCGAAGTCGGCGTACAGCTCGACGAGTCTGGGCCACAGCTCTCGCCGTTCGGCGGCGTCGGCGACGCGAGCCCGCACCGGCCGACCGCGCTCCCCGGGGGTGTCGACCGTCGCCTCCGGGGTCGCGACCAGGTTGTGGAACCACTGGGGGTTCTTCGGCAGCCCGCCCTGCGAGGCCACGACGACCAGGTCGCGGCCGTCGGCGAGGTAGAGCAGCGGCGTGGTGAACTGAGCTCCGGACTTGCGGCCGACGTGGTCGAGCAGCAGGACGGGGACCGGCTTGCGCCACCCCGCGCCGATCCGCCACTTCGCGCCGAGTCGGCCGTTGGTGAGCTGGTAGATCCGCACATTGGCCTTGGCGGCGTACTTGATGATCGCTGCGACGATGGGCGCATCGAGGCCCTCGGGCTTGGGCTTGGTGGCGGCCATGGGACTCACTCTGGCAGAAATCTAGAACAGGTTCTAGTGTTGCCGGATGCGCTTCTCCTTCGCCGAGGGCATGACCCAGGCCCACTACTACGCCCCGCTCGCCCAGGCCTGCGAGGCCGCCGGCTACACCTCGATGACGATCGCGGACAGCCTGATCTACCCACAGGAGTCGGACTCGAAGTACCCCTACACCGACACCGGTGACCGGGAGTTCCTGCTCGGCAAGGAGTTCATCGAGACCTTCATCCTGTGCGCGAGCCTGTTCGCGGTGACGGAGAAGCTGCGCCTGACGCCGTTCGTCCTGAAGCTCCCGATCCGGCCGCCGGTCCTGGTCGCCAAGCAGGCGTCCTCACTCGCCTTCCTGTCCGGCAACCGTCTCGGCCTCGGCGTCGGCCTCTCGCCGTGGCCCGAGGACTTCGCCGCGATGGGCGTCCCGTGGGAACGCCGTGGCAAGCGGATGGACGAGTGCATGGACATCCTGCGCGGCCTGACCCAGCCCGGTGACGAACCCGCCTTCTTCGGGTTCCAGGGCGAGTTCTTCGACTTCGAACCCCTCCAGCAGTGCCCGGCCCCGACCGAGAAGATCCCGCTGCTCGTGGGCGGCCACTCGGACGCGGCCCTGCGCCGCGCCGTACGCAAGGGCGACGGGTGGATGCATGCCGGCGGTGACGGCGAGGAGCTCGACCGGCTCCTCACCCGGCTCGCCGAGATCCGAGCCGAGGAAGGTGACACCCGCGACGACTTCGAGGTCCATGTCATCTCGTACGACGCCTACACGCTCGACGGCATCAAGCGTCTCGAGGACAAGGGCGTCACCGACTGCATCGTCGGCTTCCGGATCCCCTACATCAAGGGGCAGGACACGCAGCCACTGGACGACAAGATCAAGCACCTCGAGCAGTACGCCGAGAACATCATCGCGAAGGCGTCCTGATGTCGGGCGCTCTCGGGCTGACCAAGCCGCTCCAGGACGCGATCGCCGAGGCGGAGGAGCTGATCGCGAACGCGCCGTTCATCAGGACCGAGGCCGACCGCCTCGAGGGCTACGACTACCTCTCGGGGCGGATCCGGATGGCGATGCAGACCGCCTTCGACTACGACCTCGAGCAGCCGGTCTTCATCAACCCCACCCACCAGTTCTCCCGGCAGGGACTGGACAACCCGGACGCCGTCTACTTCCACGCCTATGTCCGTGAAGGCGTGACCTATCGGATCAGCGGACGGCGCGGCACGTCGGCCGACCTGTCCTTCCAGGTGATGGGTGGCATGTACAGCGCCTCCGCCGCGGCGACCTCGCTGATGGCGTTCGACGACCGCGAGCTCACCATCGCCGACGACGGCTCGTTCACGTTCGACTACACCGCCGAGCCGGGGGCGAAAACGCTCATCGTGCGCGAGGTCTTCAACGACTGGGACGCCGAGGAGCGGGGCACGCTGTGGATCGAGCGCCTCGACACGATCGGCGCGGCTCGCCGACCGTTGACCGAGGACGGCCTGCGCAAGAAGTACGACGTGGCGGCCCGCTCGCTGGTCGGCTCGATCCAGACATGGTTCGCGTTCCCGCACTTCTTCCAGTTCAAGGAGCCGGTCAACACCTTGACCGTTCCGGCCTCGACCCCGGGCGGGCTGTCGTCGCAGTTCTCCTCCATCGGGCACTACGAGCTGTCGGAGGACGAGGCGATGATCGTGGCGGTGCCGCGCTGCGACGACTGCACCTATCAGGCCATCCAGATCGGGTCGGACTGGTATGCCTCGACCGACTACGAGACTCATCAGACGTCACTGACGAAGGCCCAGGCGACTTGTGATGACGACGGGGTGATGCGCTTCGTGATCTCCGAGCGGCCGCCCGGCCCCGGCGGCGCACCCATCGCCAACTGGCTCGAGACCACGGGCCACCGCACCGGCCCGATCATGCTGCGCTGGCAGCAGCTGTCCCGCTCGCTGTCCGCCGAGGACGGACCGAGCGTCGAGATCGTCCCCGTGTCCGACGTACCGAGCCGGTTGCCGGGGCTGGTCGGGCTGTCGACGGAGGAGTACGCCGAGCGAATCGCCGCGCGGCAGCGGGCGGTCGCCCGCCGGATGATCTCCTAGGACCCATCCGTCACATCCGTCCTCGATGAGGACATCGGCTGTCCACAGGTAGTGACTCGGCGGCGCTCGTCCACAGGGTGCCACTACGTTCACGCTGGTTGTCGGGGCTGCGAATGAGCCTTGGTCCATGCACTGCACAAATGGCAGACTCAACGAATGGACGGTGACGCCATGCTCTCTCTGCTCATGGACCACCTTGAGCCCTGGACACCAGAGGAACTCGCGCGCTTCGATCGCGACGACGGGTGGCGGGTTGAGGTCATCGACGGAACACTCATCGTCGAGCGTGATCCGACGACGTGGCTCTCCTGGAAGCCCGAGGATCTCGCAAGGTTCCCCGAGGGCAACCTCTTCGAGGTCATCGACGGGTTGCTGTTCGTGAACGCGCAGCCGAACATCCTGCACCAAATGATCGCGGACGAGCTGCGAGCAATCTTGAAAGCGCAGTTGCCACGCGACGTGGTGCCCGTGCGCGAGATCGGCGTCAGGCTGGTTGACGCACTCGTCGGTCCTGACATCACGCTGGTCAAGCGCACCGAGGTGCAACCGCGGGCCAGCGAACAGAAGGCGTCAGCCACTGTGCTGGTTGTCGAAGTGGCGTCGCCGACCACGGAGCGGACAGACCGGACGGTCAAGTCCGAGAAGTACGCCGAGGCCGGCATCCCCGGCTACTGGCGAGTCGAGCTCGACCCGATCAAGGTCATCGCCTACGTCCTGCGCGACGGCACGTACGCCGAGCTCGGAGCATGGGGTGCGGGCGAGACGGTCGTGGTCGAGGAGCCAGTGCAGGTCCGCTTCGACCCGGCCGAACTGCTGCCCTGAGCCTCGGACGATCCGACGATCACCCTTCCCCAAAACTGAAACACGTTCTACTCTTGCCCGCATGGTGAATCTGCTGACCGACAAGGTCATCGTGTTGTCCGGTGTCGGCCCCGGCCTCGGCCGCTCCCTCGGCGAGGAGGCGGCCAAGATGGGCGCCGACCTCGTGCTCGTCAGCCGCACCCCCAAGCGGCTGGAGAAGATGGCCGACGTCGTCCGGTCCCACGGGCGCCGTGCCCTCGTCGTACCCACGGACATCACCGACGAGGACCAGCGCAAGGCGCTCGTCGACGCCACGCTCGACGAGTTCGGGCGCGTCGACTGCCTCATCAACAACGCCTTCGGGATCCCGCCGATGGACCCGATCAGCACCCTCGACCTGCAGGGGCTGCGCGACGCCAACGAGACGAACGTCTTCGCACCGCTGCGGCTGTCGTCCCTCTTCGCCGACTCCCTCGCGCAGACGGAGACAAAGGTCGGCGGCTCGGTGATCATGGTCAACTCGTGCGTGATCTACAGCAGCCAGCCCGAGTACTCCGGCTACAAGCTGTCCAAGGGCACCCTTGAACACCTCTCCCAGTCGCTCGCCACCGAGCTCGGCCCCCGCGGCATCCGGGTCAACAGCGTCGCGCCGTCCTACATCTACGAGGACGTCAACAAGGCCTACTTCGAATGGATCGCGCAGGAGTCCGGCCGCACCCCCGAGGAGGTGTACGCCGAGAAGGCCGCCCCCACCGATCTCAAGCGGCTCGCCACCCCCGACGAGGTCGCGCGAGGGGCCCTCTTCCTCGCCTCCGACCTCGCCTCCGCGATCACCGGCCAGATGCTCAACATCGACTGCGGCGAGTTCCATGCCTGAGGGCCCCCGTCAGCGGCCCGACGTCGGCACCTTCGAGGACATCTGCGACGCCGCGACCCGCACCACCGGCCTGACCGACTTCGGCTGGAGCGACGCCCCCGGCCACGAGGAGGCGTTCCGGATCCTCGTCGACGGACTCGGCGCGCCGGAGGCCGGGCTCACGGGAGTCGGCAACTACTTCATGCGTTCCCAGGTCAAGAGTGCGCTGGTGGCGCGACTGCTGACCCAAGCCCGCTTCACCGAGTTCCCGCAGCACGCTGACGTCCGGATCGAGCGGCCGATCTTCGTGCTCGGACTGCCCCGCACGGGCACCACCGCGCTGAGTCGCCTGCTCTGCGCGGACCCGGCCAACCAGGGCCTCGAGATGTGGCTGACCGAGTTCCCCCAGCCGCGCCCACCGCGCGAGACCTGGGAGGACGACCCGATCTTCAACGCCATGCAGGCGGCGTTCCGTGAGCACCACGTCACGAACCCCGAGTTCATGGGCATCCACTACTCCGACGCGACCGAGCCGGAGGAGTGCTGGCGGGTGCTGCGGCAGACCGGCAAGTCGATCGGATTCGAGTCGCTCGCCCACGTGCCGGCGTACTCCTCCTGGCTGGAGGGCCAGTCCTGGACCGACGCCTATGCACGCCACAAGCAGAACCTGCAGTTGATCGGACTCAATGACCAGGACAAGCGCTGGGTGCTGAAGAATCCCTCACACCTGATCGCGCTCGATGCGCTGATGGAGGTCTATCCGGACGCGCTGATCGTGCTGACGCAGCGCGACCCGATCACCTCCGTCGCGTCCGCCTGCTCCCTGTCCGCCGAAGCCACCGACGGCCACTCGACGACCTTCGTCGGCGAGACCCTCGGTCGCGACCAGCTCGGTCACCTCGCCCGCCAGTGGGAGTCCTTCTGGACCGCACGGGAGAGGTACGACGCCAGCCAGTTCTTCGACGTCGACTATCGCGGTTTCGTGCAGGACCCGGTGGGCACCGTCGGCGCGATCTACGACGCCTTCGGGTTGGAGTGGAGCGAGGATGCCAAGGCAGCGGTGAAGGCGCTGGACGAGGAGTCGCGCAACGGCCCCCGTCGGCCGTCGCACACCTACGACCTGGCCGACTACGGCATCACGGAGGACGAGGTGCGGGCGGCCTTCGCTCGCTGAGACGCGGCCTCCGACGGGTCCTTCCACGCTCCTGTCCACAGGTGCGGGAGCGGCTGGTTTGTCCACAACGGACGCGAGCCAAGGCTGAACGGCATGAGTCAGACTGTTGCCGTCGCTGCCGACCACTCCGTCAATCTCGCCGTCCCCCGGCGCTGGGCGGCCCGCCGTGATCCGTCCCCCGGGATCGTTCTGGTCGCGCGTGCGCCACGAGCCACCGCGGCCGGGTTCACCCCCGAGATCGTGGTGCGAACCAGCATCGTCGACCCGGAGGTGTCCGTGGAGAAGTGGCGCGACGTTGCGGTGCAGGCGTTGGCCGCCCAGTTGGACTCACTCGAGGTCGAGGACGCCGAGACCCTCGACCTCGAGGGCTCGCCTGTCAGCTACCACCGGTTCTCCCACCGGCTCGGTGACGTCGACGTCCTCTGCGACCAGTGGGCGTGGTCGGTCGACGGCGTGGGAGTGACCCTGACCGGCTCCGTGGCGCGGGCCGACTATGCGGACTACTGCGACCTGTTCGAGGACGTCGCGGCGACCGTACAGCTCACGGCAGCGTGAATGTCTAGTCCTATTGGCTTGATTTGCCTAGGGGGATAGACGAACATGAAACGACAGGTGTTTCTCAAGCGGTTACGACAGATCGCGAAGGCACGGGGGCTGGAACTCGACGTCCGCGAGGGCGCGAATCACACAGTCGTACGGATCGGAAACCAGGTCCAAACAGTTCCGCGTCACAGCGAGATCAACGAGATCACCGCGAAGAGCATCATCCGCGGATTGGAGGAGCGATGAAGGCAACGGCGGTCGCCCAACGCGCAGGCAAGTGGTGGGCTGTCACTGTTCCCGAGGTCGGGAGCGGCATCCACACCCAGGCCCGCCGCCTCGACCAGGTCGCTGGCCAAGCCGCCGACGCGGTGGCGTCGGTCCTTGAGATTCCGGCCGACGAGGTGAAGGTGTCCGTCGTTCCCGTCCTGGCAGAGGATGTCGAGGCGGCTGTCGCTGCCGCGCGGGCCGCGTCGAGCATCGCGGCCGAGGCCCAGGCCCAGGCATCGGCCCGGATGCGCGAGGCAGTCGCCCGGCTCCTGCGCGATCAAGACCTGACCGTGCGCGACGCGGCAACCTTGTTGGGCGTGTCCCACCAGCGGGTCGCTCAGCTGTCCCACTGACTTCTCACGGCAACAGGCCGTCGCGGCGCGCGATCGCTGCGGCCTCGGTCCGACCGGATGCGCCGAGCTTGCCCAGGATGTTGGAGACGTGGACGCTGACGGTCTTCGTGCTGATGAAGAGCTGTTTGCCGATCTCGCCGTTGGTGCGGCCCTCCGCGACGAGGGCGAGGATCTCCAACTCGCGTGCGGTGAGGGTGGCCGGCCCGGTGAGAGCGGACGCCCTCGCCGCCGGAGTGTCGGTGGCCAGGTCGGCGACCATGGCCGGCGCTCCCAACCGTGCAGCCAGGCTGCGGGCCTGCTCGGCCTCGTCCCGCGCCTGGGCCGTCTCCCCCACCAGCCGCAGGATCTGGGAGTACGCCGCGCGCACCCGCACCTCCTCGGGGACGTGGCCGACCTTGACCGTCGAGTCGACCACGCCTCGCCAGGCACTCAACAGCTCGGGCCGATGCGACTCCTCGGCTCCGGCGAGCCAGCGCACCCGCAGGTGTTCGGCGACCAACCGGTCGCTCCACATCCGGCCCTCCGGGCCCCAATTGCCGTTGCGCTCACGGATCGCGGCAAGGACCGCCTCGCCGTCGGCCAGGAGCAGGTCGGCCCGGTTTGCCAGCGCCTTGCGTTCGGAGGCGCGGGCACGGGGCAGCGCGCGGGCGATGGCGTCCATCGCCGAGGCCGCGAGCCGGATCCGGCCACCGAAGGACTCGCCCCAGATCCGACCGAGCACGCCGACCACGGCGTCGTACGCCTCGAGCGCCGCAGGGGCGTCAGAGCGTGCGGCATGGAAATCGATCTCGACCCCGGCGCTGTAGACGGCGATCCCGCCCTCGTCCTCCCAGAGGCCTCGCAGGGCCCGGACGCGGTCGATGACGTCCTCCCCACGAGCGGTCAGGACGGCGAGGCGCGCGGTGTCGACGATGCCCCGCGGGATCGGTGGACCGTGCTGCGAGTCGACGGCGCCGACCAGGGAGAGCACGTCGTCCCAGCGGCCGAGGATGTAGTTGATCCAGCCGAGCAGCCAACGGGACTCGATGCTGAACGGCGCCCAGATCAGGCCTGCCTGCTCGCCGAGCTCCATGGCGGAGCGGAACCAGCGGGCAGCCTGTTCCCAGTCGCCGGCGTCCTGGTGGGAGCGACCCAACAGCCACCGCCCACGGATCTCGGCCTGATAGACGCCGGCCCGTTGCGCGCTGTCGACCGCGGACTCCAGCGCCTGGCGCAGGCTGTCCTGCTCGGACGCGGCGGCGGTGTGGACGCGGAGGCCACCCAGCGTCGTGACGATGTCGGAGGCCAGGTCGTGCATGGCGAGACGTTCGGCGAGGGCGAGCGCCTCGGTCGCCAACTGCTCCGCCTCATCCTGGCGATCGCGTTGATAGGAGCCGAGGATCCGGGCGTGGGTCGCCAACACCTTGGCCCGCAGCGGGCTCTCGCCCTCCGGAGCCCGGGCCACCGCCTCGGCGGAGATCGCCACCGGGTCGAGCTCGGTCTCGGTCATCGACAACACCTCGGCGTGGCTGTTGAGCAGCCTGGCCCGGTCGATGTCGGGCGCGTCGGGTGCCAACTGGGCGAGGTGGGCAGCGACGAGTTGCCCCGCGCGCACGGCATTGCCGCCGGTCACGAGTGCGTTGGCAGCCCGGACGACGAGCTTGGCGTGGTCGATGCCGAGACGCGCGACCCGCTCCGGATCCGCGAGCAGCTCCAAGGCCTGTTGGTAGTGATCGGCCGCCTCGTCGGGTCCGCCGACGGCCATCGCCTCGTCGCCGGCCTCGATGCTGGCGCTCACGGCTCGGTCGAGGTCATTGGCGCGACGGGCGTGCCGGGCCAGCTCCGCGGCGGTCCCACGCGCGGCGCCGCTGACCAGGGCGTCGACGTAGCGTGCGTGCAGGCGGACCCGCTCACCCGGGAGCAGGTCGTCGTTGATCGCCTCGCCCAGCAAGGCGTGCCGGAACGAATAGAGGTGGCCGCCGACCTCGATCACGTTCATCTCGACGGCCTCCCGGACCGCGGCGTCGAGCCGGTCGGACGGCAGGTCGGCGGTCGCGGCCAGCAGGTCGTGGGTGACCCGTCGCCCGGCGACGGAGGCGACCCGCGTGATGTGGCGCGCGTCGTCGGAGAGCCGGTCGAGCCGGACCAGCAGCAGGTCGGCGAGGTCGCCGGGGACGTCGCCGTCGGCGCACGATCCCGACGCGACGAGCTCCTCGACGAAGAAGGCGTTGCCCTCGGCGCGGGCGACGATCCGGGCGACCGATCGCTCGTCGAGGTCGGCCAGCTCGGCGACCAGTGCGCGAACGGCTTCCTCGGGCAGCGGGCCGAGTGAGAGGCGAGCGACCTGCGGCACCCGCGACCACTCCGCCACCGCGCGGCGCAGCGGATGTCTGCGGTGGAGGTCGTCGGAGCGGTAGGACGCGATGATCGCGACCGGCTGGGCGAACGGCCGGGTGAACAGGAACCCGAGCATGTCGCGGGTGGACTGGTCGGCCCAGTGCAGGTCCTCGACGACCAGCAGCACCGGGGCCTCGGTCGCAGCAGCCTCGAGCAGCGCCTGGACGGCGACGAAGGTGTCACCGCGATCGGTCGCGTGGGCCAGGTCTGCCGTGGAGTCGTCGCCCACGACGCGCGCCCGGCGGCCGGGGCGGAGGCGGTTGAGGGCGGGATGGACCGCGGCCACGGCGTCGACCAACTCCGGATGGTCGGCGGCGATCCGCCCGATCACCTCGGTGAACGGCAGATAGGGCAGCGCGCTGTCGCCGAAGTCGAGACAGTGCCCGGCCAGCACCTGCCATCCGGTCTCGAGCGCGTGGTCGCGCAACGCGCGCAGCAACCGGGTCTTCCCCACCCCCGCGTCGCCCGACATCACGACCACCCGGTGGGCCGCTCCGGCCGACGCGGCCTGCACGGCGGCGTCGAGAACTCCGCTCGCCTCGGCGAGCTCCTCGTCGCGCCCGACCATGGTCAGACTGCTGTGTGCGGCCACGGGCACCATCATGGTGCGCGGCGCCGACATCGCGCTCATGGGTTTCAGCGCGAGCGCCGCTCCACGCTCGGGTCGGCGGCGGCGATCCGCCGCAGCCACGACGTACGGCTGCGACCTGCCCGGCTGGCCGCCATCCCGCGGACCACCTGCTGCCGGCGGTAGTCGTTCTCTGCACTGGTGAAGGCGTTGGTGAAGTTCTCGCTGCTCATGAGGTAGAGCCTCGTCCTCTGAGGTAGGCCTCCACATCGGACAAGGTCCCTATCCTCGCCGTTGCCTGCTACCTCAGACAGGCATCAATAGGCTGGGGTCGTGGACTTCGCCGAGCTGGTACGCCGACGGCGGATGACCCGCGCCTATTCACCCGATCCCGTCGACCCGTCGGTCATCGAGCGGGCGATCGACCGGGCCACCCGGGCGCCGAGCGCCGGGTTCTCCCAGGGGTGGGCGTTCATCGTGCTCGACACGCCTTCCGCGGTGGAGGGCTTCTGGCAGGCCCAGACCAACGCGGCGCTGCCCGGCGCGGAGCCGGACCGGTGGCTGGCCGGGATGATGAGCGCGCCGATCGTGGTCGTGCCGTGCAGCCGGCGCTCGGCGTACCTCGACCGCTATGCGGAGACCGACAAGCAGCGGGCCGGCCTCGGCGACCACGACGCGTCCCGGTGGGCGATGCCCTACTGGCACCTCGACACCGCGATGGCGTCGCTGCTGATCCTGCAGTCGGTGACCGACGACGGGCTCGGATCCTGCTTCTTCGGGCTGGTGCCCGGCCGGGTCGAGGCCGTCAAGGAACACCTCGGGCTGGTCGACACCGCGACCGGAGAGGCGCCGCACCCGATCGGGGCGATCACCATCGGCCATCCGGCCCCGCGCAGCAACGGCGCACAGGGTTCGGCGAGTCGCCGTCGGCGTACCCCCTGGCAGGAGGTGGTCCACCGCGGCCGCTGGGGTGCGGGTTGGCCCACCGAGGGCGGGGGCGCCTGATGCCGAGGCCGAGTCCGGTCATCACCCACCTGACACCTGCGGACCTGCGCCAACGCGAGCCGGTGCTGCCGCGGATCGCGCACCTGCTGCGGCCCTATCGCGGCAAGATCGGCCTCGTCCTGGTCGCCGTCCTGGCCGCGGCCGCTTTGCAGGCGATGGTGCCCTTCCTGACCCGAGCGGTCTTCGACGACGCGCTGTTCCCGCTCGACGATGGCCGTCCGGACCTGCGCCTGCTGACCTGGTTGGTCGCCGGGATGTGCGCGATCCCGGTCGTCGCGGCCCTGATCGGCATCGCGCAGATGTGGCTGACCTCGACAGTGGGGAACTCCGCGATGGCCGACCTGCGCGGCGACCTCTTCGAGCACCTGCAGAAGATGGAGCTCGCGTTCTTCACTGCCACCAAGACCGGTGCGATCCAGTCCCGGCTGGCCAACGACGTCGCCGGCGTGCGCACCGTGCTCACCGACACCGCGACCACGATCGTGCAGAACTCCGTCACGGTGACGGCGGCCTTCGTGTCGATGGTCGTGCTCTCATGGCAGCTGACGATCCTGACCCTCTTCCTGATGCCGTTGTTCGTCGCCATGCAGTTCCGGGTCGGCCGGGTGCGACAGCGCCTGGCCCGGCGTACCCAGGAATCGTTGTCGGAGATGACCGCGATCACCGAGGAGTCCCTGTCGGTGAGCGGGATCCTGCTCGCCAAGGTGTTCAACAGGTCGGCGTCCGAGGTGGAGCGCTACCGCGAGGCCAACCGCCGCCAGACCCGACTGCAGGTCGAGCAGGCGATGACCGGGCGGACCTTCTTCGCCCTCGTGCAGACCTTCTTCGCGATCACACCCGCCCTGATCTACCTGGTGACCGGCTGGATCATCCAGGGCACGCTCCCGATCGGCGCCGACACAATCACCGCAGGAACGCTGGTCGCGTTCACCACCCTGCAGACCCGCCTGCAGATGCCGCTGCTGCAGCTGATGCGGGTCAGCCTCGACGTCCAGACGTCGATGGCGTTGTTCCGCCGGATCTTCGAATACCTCGATCTCGAACCGGCCATCACCGAACGGCCCGACGCGGTGAGACTGGACCCCGCGACGCTGCAGGGACGCGTCGAGTTCCGCGGCGTCCGGTTCCGCTACCCCGAGCCGCGGGCACTGTCCGGGACGGTCAACCGCGACCGGTTCGGGGACAGCGAGGACGGCGTACGCATCGAGGACCCCGACTCCCCCCGCCCCACCGGTCCGACCTGGGCGCTCGACGACGTCTCCCTCATCGTCGAGCCCGGACAGCTCGCCGCCATCGTCGGCCCCTCGGGCAGCGGCAAGACCACCGCGACGTACCTCGTCCCGAGGTTCTACGACGTCACCGAGGGCGCCGTCCTCATCGACGGGTACGACGTCCGCGACCTCACCCTCTCCTCGCTGGCCGATGCGGTGGGGATGGTGACCCAGGAGCCGTACCTCTTCCACGGCACCATCCGCGACAACATCGCCTACGCCCGCCCCGGCGCGAGCCCCGAGGAGATCGTGCAGGCGGCGCGTGACGCCAACATCCACGACCGGATCACGAGCTTCCCGGAGGGCTACGAGACGATCACCGGCGAGCGCGGCTATCGCCTCTCAGGTGGCGAGAAGCAGCGGCTCGCCATCGCCCGGGTGCTGCTCAAGGACCCCGCCATCCTGATCCTCGACGAGGCCACCTCGGCGCTCGACAACGAGACAGAGCGTCTCGTCCAGGAGGCCCTCGAACGCGCCACCCGTTCCCGCACCACCATCGCGATCGCCCACCGGCTCTCCACCATCCGCTCCGCCGACGTCATCTTCGGCCTCGAGGACGGCCACCTGGTCGAGCAGGGCTCCCACGACGAACTGTTGACGGCCGGCGGCCTCTACAAGAGGTTGTACGACGAGCAGTTCTCCCGCGTCCCCGCCGCCGTCCCGTGGTGCGACCCGCGGCGGGCCGACGTACCCCTGTGATGCGCCATCGCACCTGACGTTTCTGCTCCGAATCCGGTGGATCAACAGCAGAAACGTCAGGTGCGATGAACTACCCCAACCCGAGGATCCGCACGCACTCCAACGCCACGTAGAGCTCCGCCGCGTCCACCGGGCGGGCCAGGTCACGGCCGGTGATCTCCTCGAGGCGGCGGATCCGGTAGCGCACCGTGTTGCGATGGACGTGCAGCTCCCGGGCGGCGGTGGAGGTCGAGCCCCCGGCGGCCAACCACGCACGGGCGGTGGCGAAGACGACCGCGCAGTCGTCCTCGGGCAGGGCGAGCACGGGGGCGAGGACGGCCTCGACGAGGGCGCGGGCCTGCTCCGGGCTCCCCGCAAGGAGTACGGCGAGGGGGTCGGCGCCGAACTGGCCGACCCCGGCCGTGTCCGGTGAGACGGCGGCACAGGCGACCCGCGCCTGCCGCCGCGCCTCCTGGATGTCGTCGAGGCGGCCGACGACACTGCTGACGCCGACCCGGGCCTGAGCGACCCCGGAGAGCAGCTCGAGGAGGTGCTCGGCACCGAAGCCGAACCGCAGCGCGACCACGCCCTCCTGGTGGTCGTGGTCGAGCCGCCAGGCCGAGCGGACGTTGGCGCGTCGCAGCACCCGCTCCACGTCCGGCAGACCCTCGGCACCCGGCGTCGGCGACTCGGCCGACACCACGACGTACTCGGCGGCCCGACCGAGGTCGAGCATCCCGACGGTCTCTCCGACGTACGCCGTCGCGTCGGCGTCCCCGTCGAGCAGGGAACCGACCAGGACAGCACGCATCTGGCCGTCGCGGCGCGCGCGGTCGGCGAGAGCTCGTCGGTAAGCGTCGGTGACGTCGGCGGCGAGCTGGTCGCTGACCGCCCAGATGTCGGCGGCGGCGAGCAGGAGCCGGTCGCGGTCCTCGGGGTCGGCGCGCTCGACCAGCACCTCCCAGATGTAGCGCGAGCCGACACGGAAGGCCTGCAGCACGACGGCGTACGGCACGTTCTGCTCGGCGCGTGCGGTGCCGGTCTCGGTCGGGGTGTCGGTGGCCGCGACGTCGCCGGCGAGATTGCCGAGGATGTAGCGGGCGTTGACGGTGCACGAGCTCGCGAGGTCGTCGTGGGTGACGGTCTCCCCGCCCTCGTAGAAGGGGATCTCGGACCGGATCCGCTCCGCCATCGCGGCACCGAGCTGGTCGACCTCAGGGAGCAGCCGCGCGCTGAGCTTGCGAACCTCTGCGTTCGCCTCCGGGCCGGTCACAGGATCGACCCTAGCGGCGCGAGGGGCGACCGGTTGTGCATGCGCACACATCATCGCGGGGAATCTCGGTGCCCACAGCCGAAGCCAACACCGCTCGATCAGGCGCACGATGAACACATGAGCAACGACACCAGCCTGGCCGACACCGCCGCTCCGCTCGACGTACTCCTCGTCGACGCCGCCCTCGGCCCGGTCCGCCGGTTCCTGCCCGACATGTCCACCGCCCGGTGGGCCGTCTCGATGGCGCGCCACCCCCGCACCACCGCCCGGCGCCTCGGCGCCCTTGCGGGCGAGGCGGCCAAGGTCGTCGTCGGCACGTCGGACGTGACGCCCAAGCGCGGCGACCGTCGTTTCACGGACACCGCGTGGACGGAGAACCCGTTGCTGCGCCGGCTGGTGCAGGTCTACCTGGCGAGCGGCCGCACGGTCGACCAGCTCGTCGACGACGCCGACCTCGATCCGCGCGACCGCAAGCGGGTCCGCTTCATGGTGGAGAACATCGTCGAGGCGCTCGCACCGAGCAACGTTCCGCTGGTCAACCCGGCGTCGGCGAAGGCCGTGATCGACACCGCTGGTCTGAGCCTGGTCCGCGGTGGCACGCAACTGGTCAAGGACCTCGCGGCCTCCCCGCGAGTGCCGGAGATGGTCGACACGTCCGGATTCACGGTCGGCGAGAACATTGCCGCGACCCCGGGCGCCGTGGTCTTCCGCAATGACGTCCTGGAGCTGATCCAGTACACCCCGCAGTGCGACGAGGTGCACGTGGTTCCGGTGATGATCGTGCCGCCGACGATCAACAAGTTCTATGCGATCGACCTCTCGCCGGGCCGGAGCCTGGTGGAGTTCAGCACGCAGAACAACCGTCAGATGTTCGTGATCTCGTGGCGCAATCCCGACGCCCGCCACGCGTCGTGGAACTTCGACACCTACGTCACCTCGATCCTCGAGGCGCTCGACGCGGTCGAGGAGATCACCGGCAGCGCGCAGACCATGCTCGCCGGAATCTGCTCCGGAGGCATCCTGGCCAGCATCACCGCGGCATACCTCGCCGGGATCGGCCGTCAGGACCGCCTCGCCGGCGTCATCCTGGCGGTCACGGTGATCGACAACAAGGACGCCGGCACGGTCGGTGCGCTCAGCGACCCGCGGATGGCCGCCCTCGCCAAGGCCCGCTCGGCCCAGAAGGGCTTCCTCGACGGCCGTGCGTTGGCCGAGGTGTTCGCCTGGCTGCGGCCCAGCGACCTGATCTGGAACTACTGGGTCAACAACTACCTGCTCGGCAAGAGGCCTCCGGCCTTCGACATCCTGTTCTGGAACGCCGACACCACCCGGATGTCGGCCGGCCTGCACGCCGACTTCGTCGACATGGCGGTCGACAACCTGCTCACCCGGGCCGGCGCCATCACCGTGCTGGGTCAGCCGATCGATCTCGGCAAGGTGACCGTCGACAGCTACATCGTCGCGGGCATCGCCGACCACATCACGCCGTGGGAGAACTGCTACCGCACCACCCAGCTGTTCGGCGGCAGGACCCGGTTCATCCTGTCCACCAGCGGTCACATCGCCGCTCTGGTGAATCCGCCGACCAACCCGAAGGCGAGCTTCCACACCAACGACGAGCACGGCGCCGACGCCAAGGAATGGCTCAAGGGCGCTGAGACACACCAGGGCTCGTGGTGGAATGACGTGGCACTGTGGCTCAACGAGCGCACCGGCGAGTTGAAGCCCTCCCCCAAGGAGTTGGGCTCCACCCGCCTCCGGCCGCTCGCCGAGGCACCCGGCACCTACGTCTTCGACAAGTGAGTCACATCCGACAATGAGGTCACCCGCCTTGGAGCTCAAGCAGCTCACCGTCCTGGGCCACGAGGTCCGGGCCGCCGTCCGCGTCGGCACCGAGCCGGTCACCGCCGAGCGCCCGCCGTTGTTGCTGTGCAACGGCATCGGCGCCAGCCTCGACCTGCTGCAACCGTTCGTCGACGCCCTCGACCCCCGGATCACGGTCGTCCGCTTCGACGTCCCGGGCGTCGGCGGCTCCCCCAACCCCAAACTGCCCTACAACTTCGCGTTGTTGACCCACGGCATCGGGGTGATGATGACCCAGCTCGGATTCGAGCGGTACGACGTCCTGGGCATCTCCTGGGGCGGCGGACTGGCACAGCAGATCGCCTTCCAGCACCCCCGGCGCTGTCGTCGGCTGGTGCTGGTCAGCACCGCTACCGGTTCGCTCATGGTGCCCGCCCGTCCGGCCGTACTGCGCAAGATGGTGACGCCGCAGCGCTACCGCGACGCCGACTATGCGGTGCAGGTGGCCTCCGAGCTCTACGGCGGCCAGATGCGGGACCGGCCCGACGACGTACGCCGTCTCATGCACGACCACTCCCGGGTCGGCTCGCGTCGCGGCTATCTGTTGCAACTGCTCGCCGGCGCAGGCTGGTCCAGCCTGCCGGGGTTGCCGTTCATCAGGCAGCGCACGCTGATCCTGGCCGGCAACGACGACCCGATCATCCCGCTCGTGAACGCGAGGATCATGCGCAAGCTGATCCCCCATGCTTCGTTGCACGTGTACGACGACGGGCACCTCGGGCTGGTCACCAGCGCGGACGTGCTGGCGCCGCTGATCGCGGACTTCCTGCGGGCGCAGTGAGCGCTACCGCTCCGGGCGAGTGCCGGTGCGGGCGAGCAGGTTGTCGACGGCGAGAGCGCCGGGGCCGGTGAACACGATCAGCAGGAACACCCAGCAGAACAGGACGGATGCCTCTCCACCGTTCTGGATCGGCAGCAGTCCGTCGTGCTGGTGGACCACGAAATAGGCGTAGGCCATCGAGCCCGAGGCCACCAACGCGGCCAACCGGGTGCGCAGGCCGATGAGGACGAGCGCGCCGCAGACGAGCTGGATCACCGCGGCGTACCAGCCCGGCCAGGTGCCGATCGGCACCGTCCCGCCGCCGTGGGCGCCACCGAGCACGCCGAACAGCGACGCCGCGCCGTGACAGGCGAACAGCAGGCCGACGACCGCGCGGAACAGACCGATGGCCCACGGCCGGAGCCGGTCGATGCCGTCGGCACGGGACGCGCGCTGATCGGGAGCGGAGGCAACGATGGTGTCGTTCATGGTAGACCTTTCCGAGATTATTAGGTGAGCCTCACCTAATCACAGGACGCGGTGGCTGCACAATGAGACGGCGTCAGGAGACATCGGTCATACCCGTCCGGGGTGACTCACGGGTAGGTTCAGCAGACGTGACACACAAGAGCGCCAAGGACTTCTTCCGCCCGCTCGCCGTCGGGGCTCCGGCCCCCGTCCGCGAGATCCCCGCCCGGCCGAGCCGCGCCATCCACTTCTTCGACCCGAGCAACGAGAAGATGGCGGCCAAGATCCCCGCCATGGTCGGCACCGTCGACGTACTGCTAGGAAACCTCGAGGACGCCGTCAAGGCCGACAACAAGGTCGCCGCCCGCGAGGGCCTGGTGAAAATCGCCCAGGCCACCGACTTCGGCCCGACCCAGCTGTGGACGCGGATCAACGCGCTGGACAGCCCGTGGGTGCTCGACGACCTCACGACGCTGGTGCCGGCGATCGGCGAGAAGCTCGACGTGATCATGGTCCCGAAGGTGCAGGGCGCCGAGGACATCCACTACGTCGACCGGATCCTGGCCCAGCTCGAGGCGAAGGGTGGCATCACCAAGCCGATCCTGATCCACGCGATCCTCGAGACCGCGCGCGGCGTGGCCAACATCGAGGAGATCTGCGGCGCCTCCCCGCGCATGCAGGGCCTTTCCCTCGGCCCGGCCGACCTCGCCGCCGACCGGCGGATGAAGACCACCCGCGTCGGCGGACCGCACCCGGGCTACCTGGTCCGGCAGGACGCGCCGCGCACCGACGACGGTGGTTTCGCGTACGACGCCCCGCGCACGACGTACCAGCAGGACCTCTATCACTACACGATCGCCCGGATGGTCGACGCGAGCGTGACGCACGGGATCTACCCCTACTGGGGTCCGTTCGGCGACATCAAGGACGAGCAGGCGTGCGAGGACCAGTTCCGCAACGCCTTCCTGCTCGGCTGCGTCGGCGCGTGGTCGCTGCACCCGGTGCAGATCAAGATCGCCAACCGGGTGTTCGCGCCGAGCGTGGAGGACATCGCCCACGCCCGCCGCGTGGTCGCCGCGATGGGCGACGGCACCGGTGCCGTCATGATCGACGGCAAGATGGAGGACGACGCCTCCCTCAAGCAGTGCCTGGTGCAGGTCGAGCTCGCCGAACAGCTGGCGGCGATCGACCCGGAACTGAAGGCGATGTACGACGCGATCCCCACCCCGGAGGCCTGACACATGAGCACCGAGTTCAAGCCGCTGCGCTCCGTCCTCTACATGCCCAGCTCGAATGAGCGGGCGCTGGAGAAGGCCAAGACGCTGCCTGCCGACGCGATCATCTTCGACCTCGAGGACGCGGTCGCGCCCGATGCCAAGCCGGAGGCCCGCAAGGCCGCCGCAGCCGCGGTCCAGTCGGGTGAGTACGGCAACCGCCACCTGATCATCCGGGTCAACGGCATCGGCACCGAGTGGCACGCCGACGACATCAAGGCCGCCGCCGAGGCCGGGCCCGACGTCGTCCTGGTCCCCAAGGTCAACTCCGCCGAGGAGGTCCTCGAGCTCGTCGACGCCCTCGCCGCCGCGGGTGCCCCGGAGAAGACCACGCTGTGGGCGATGGTCGAGACCCCGATCGGCATGCTCAACGCGCTCTCGATCGCGACCGCGTCCGAGCGCCTCACCGGCTTCGTGATGGGCACCAACGACCTCGTCAAGGAGCTGTACGCCGAGCACGTCCCCGGCCGCGCCCCCGTGATCACAGGCCTCGGTCTGGCGCTGCTCGCCGCCCGTGCTGCCGGCATCGTCATCATCGACGGCGTCTACAACGACGTGAAGAACACCGAGGGCTTCCTCGCCGAGGTCGAGCAGGGCCGCCAGATGGGCTTCGACGGCAAGACGCTGATCCACCCGGGTCAGGTCGAGGGTGCCAACTCCGGCTTCGCCCCCGACGAGCAGGCGATCGAGGACGCGAAGGGCCTGATCGAGGCCTTCGAGTCCTCGACCGGCGGCGTGGTCACCTACAACGGCAAGATGGTGGAGAACCTCCACGTCGAGTCGGCCAAGCGCACGCTGTCGATCGCGGCGGCGATCGAGGCACTCAACGCCTGAGCTCTGCTCGTGCAGGAATCCCCGGTCGACCGGGGATTCCTGCACTTGTCGGCCGTTGCAACACGGGTCAAGTGACAGTTCTGCCCGTCAAGCAGGCTGATCAGCCCTCGACCCCGAGGGCGATGGTCAACGCCAGCACGGTGTCCGGGTCCTCCAGACTCTCGCCGAACAACTCCCGGATCC
>JASLDK010000305.1 GCA_030145945.1 Nocardioides sp. | reverse complement strand
TCGAGCACGACATGGACCTGGTGATGGGGGTGTGTCACGACGTCCACGTCCTCGACTTCGGCGAGATCATCGCGTCCGGCTCACCGTCCGACATCCGCACCGATCCCGACGTCCAACGTGCCTATCTCGGCTATGCCGAGTCCGACGGCGACACCGCGGTCATGGAGGCAGTTCAATGAGCGTCCCGATCCTCGACGTGATCGACCTGCATGCTGCCTATGGCCGGATCGAAGTGCTCCGTGGTGTCGACCTGTCCGTCCCGCGCGGCGCCGTGATGGCGTTGCTCGGGCCCAACGGTGCGGGCAAGTCCACCTTGGTGAAGGTCATCAGTGGACAGAAGGAGGCAACGTCGGGGGACATCCATCTCGCCGGCGTCCACGTGCAGGGTGCGCGTTCCGACGAACTGGCGCGGGTGGGCCTGTGCACCATCCCGGAGGGCAGGTCGGTGTTCCCGAACCTCACGGTCGAGGAGAACCTCGTGCTCATGTCGTACGCCGGAGTTCCGGCCGGCGCCATCATGGACACCGCCTACGCCTACTTCCCCCGGCTGCACGAACGGCGGCACCAACTCGCGGGCACCATGTCCGGCGGGGAGCAGCAGATGCTTGCCATGGCGCGGGCACTCGCGTCCGATCCCGCGCTCCTGCTGCTCGACGAGCTGTCGATGGGGTTGGCCCCGTTGATCGTCGACGAGCTCTACGAGACCGTGGCGCGGATCGCCGCTTCGGGCGTCTCCATCCTGTGCATCGAACAGTTCGCGCGGACCGCGTTGCGGGTCGCCGACTATGCCGCCGTTATGAGCGGCGGACGCATCGTGGCCACCGGCGAACCCGGCGAGATCCTCGACACCATGGCCGACGTCATCCTTGGGGGAGCAGCATGACCACCACCCACACCCGCTCGGTCCGCGGCAACGGCCGGTTCCGGCTTCTCGTCGCCGGTGGCATGGTCGCCTGCCTGGCAGCCATGGCCACCGGTCCAGGTGCCGGTGCGGCGCATGCCGGCGACGGCGACAGCGGCTCGGCGGCGTACGGCGGCTATCAGACGCAGGCCTGGGCCGCGCCGATCCGGGTCGAGCTGTTCGAGCCCAGCCTGCCGATCCCGGTCGATGCCGGAATGGCTCAGGTCGAGTTCGACATGGGCTACAGCAAGGTGAAGGCCGACTCGGGCGAGGCCCGCGGTCGCGCCAGCCTGTTCTGGCCAGGGGACCCCGTCGGCGAGGGGCTCAAGACCTTCGCCGAGCAGTTGGGACTGCCCCCGAACCCGCTGACCGACGGCGGCTATCCGATGCAGGTCAACTCGCTCTATCCCGGAGACCAGACCACGCAGAAGGACGAGTCGATTCCCGGGGCGGTGATGACCACGACCTCCGGTGACGGCTCGGCGACGGCCGAGTCCGGGTTCTCCCCGGACGGCTCCGTGATCGGTCCGGACGGTGCCACCGCTGACCCCGGCAGCAAGAACGGGCTCATGGACCTGCTCGGGGGCATCACCGGGCTGCTGTCCGGAGGGGCCGCAGGAGGCCTGCCGAAGCTCGGCGCGGCACCGGCCGCGAAGGCCGCGGCCCCCGGATTGCCACCCGAGCTCGCCGCACTCATCGACGTCGACGGCTATGTGTCGAGCTCCAAGATGGTCGCCAAGGAGGGCAAGGTCGTCGGGTCCTCCCGCGCCACGCTCGGCGAGGTCCGTCTGCTCGGCGGCCTGATCACCCTCGGCGGCTTGGAGACCGTCGCGAAGACCACCTCCGACGGAACCACGGGTACGGCGACGGGCAAGTCCACCTGGGGCACGATGTCAATCGCCGGACAGGAGTTCGGGATCGGGCCCGACGGCGCGATCGCGGCGGGGAAGACCACCCCGATTCCCGGCCTCAACCAGCTTCCCCTCGACGCGCTCAAGGCTCTCGGCGTCAGCATCACGGTCCCCGAACAGGTCCGCACGGTCGACGGAGACGCCGGCACCAGCGTCTCCCGAGGCCTGCAGATCACGATCGACACGGCCCTGCTGTCGCCGTTGCTCCAGGCGCTTCCGGTCGCCGCGCTCGGGGACCTGATCCCCGCGCAGGCCGGGCCGTTGAAGGGCATCGTGTCCGGGCTCTCCAGCCTTGCCCCGAGAGTCGTGATCACGCTCGGCATGGCGAAGGCCGAGGTCGACACCGTGCCGCCGATCGCCGACGTCGCGCCGTCGGCCGGGTCCGAGGTGGCGCCGCCCGCAGCCGCTCCGGAGGCCGCTCCACCGGCAGCCGGTGGGGTCGGCGTACCGTCCGCCGCGACGCCCGTCCCTGCCGTCACCCCGCCTCCGACGACCTCCGCGGTCGGCGACCTCGGCGACACGGCCCCGGCCAGCGCCGGACTGCCCGATCTGTTCTCGATCCCCGGGATGCTCCTGGTCGGCGCCTTCGCCCTCGCGGCCGTCGCCGGCTCCTGGTTCCGCCGCCTCGGCGCCGCCGCGCTCGGCATCGGCGCCTCCTGCCCCCATGGCCTCGACAGCGGCCTCCCCGATCTTCGAAAGGCCTGATCCGATGACTGCCAATGCCCTGCCCCGTGCCGGTGAGTCCACGCGTTCCGGCATCGCCCCGTTGAAGGACAACCACTACGCGCTGCTGCAGGTGGTGCTGTTCTGGGCGGGCGCGATCATGCTGCCGCTGGGCATCGTCGTCATCGTTCTGGGGTGGTACGGCGCCGCC
>JASLDK010000016.1 GCA_030145945.1 Nocardioides sp. | reverse complement strand
GTGACGGTCCGTATGGCGTCCAGGTGTGGAACCGGCACGTCGAGCAGTGGCTCGCCGCCGAGCTCGCGGTGCCGCTCGGATCCGCTTGGTACGCCGGCCGCCCCCTGCTGGTGACCAGCAACGACTACGCACTCGACGTCTACAACGGCGAGACCGGTGTCGTGGTCAATGATCCCTCCGGTCGGCCCAGGGCGTGGATCGCGGGCGCCGACGCGCCGCGTCCGTTCGCCCCCGGTCGTCTCGACGCGGTCGAGACCATGCACGCCATGACCATCCACAAGAGCCAAGGCAGCCAGGCCACCCGGATCGCCGTACTCCTTCCTGACGAGGGTTCCCGGCTGCTCACCCGCGAGCTCTTCTACACCGCCGTCACCCGGGCCCGGGACAGTCTGCTGGTCGTCGGCTCGGAGGCTGCCGTCCGCGCTGCCGTCACCACCACGGCGCAACGTGCCACCGGCCTGCGCCCCCGTCTGGCCCAGTCCGCGGTCCCGCAACACGGCTGAGTTAGTGTCGAGTCATGCCGTTCCTGCTGCGCGTGCTGCTGCCCGATGTCCCCGGTTCGCTGGGTCGCGTCGCGACGGCGATCGGTATGGCGGGGGGCGACATCGAGGCGATCGAGATCGTCGAGAAGCGAGATGACGGCAGTGCGGTCGACGACGTCCTGCTGGAGCTCGACCCGGGCATGATGCCTGACTCCGTCGTGTCGGCGTGCAACTCGCTCGATGGCGTCGAGGTGCTCTGGATCAGCCGCTATCCGGCCGGCGGCAACCTGATGCTGGACCTCGAGGCGGTCGAGGAGCTGACGACGTCGACCAAGGACGTCTACGACAAGCTGATCGACCTGCTGCCCGCGACCTTCCGCGTCGACTGGGCGGCGCGCGTGCACCGGGCGAAGGGTGTCGTCCATGGCACCAGCGCCGCCCCGGACGAGATCGACTTCGTCGAGATCGAGAGCCCCACGCGGCTGGAGGCGCCGGAGGACGAGGTCACGCTGTTCGCGGCCGCTCGCCTCGACGGCAACGAGATCGTGATCATCGGACGCCGCGGCGGACCCGAGTTCGCCGAGTCGGAGATCATGCGGCTCGGCCACCTCTGCGGCCTCGCCGTCACGATCTCCGACAACAGCTGATCGACGTAGGACCTCAGGCGATCGGCTCCAGCAGGAAGACGGGGATCTCGCGATCGGTCTTCTCCTGGTACGACGCATAGGTCGGCCAGGTCGCGACGGCGTGGTCCCACCACTGCTGGCGCTCCTCGCCCTCGGCAACCCGGACGGCGTACGACTTCGGCTCCGGCCCGTCCTGCAGGTCGACGACGGGATGAGCCACGAAGTTGGCGTACCAGCTGGGGTTCTCCGGCGCGCCACCCTTCGACGCGATGGCGGCGTACACGCCGTCCTTCTCGACCCGCATCACCGGGTTCTTGCGGAGCTTGCCGGACTTGGCGCCGACCGACGTGATGACGACGATCGGGTCCTTCCCGCCCTGCAGGGTGTTGGCCTCGCGGCCGCCTGAGGCTTCGTACGCCGCGACCTGGTCGCGGACCCACTGCTGGCTGCTCGGCTCGTAGTCACCTTGGAGTGTCATGTCTCCACAAGACCACGCCGGCCGGCCATATTCCAGACCCGGTCAGGCCAGCGCAGCGTCGATGGAGCGTTCGATGGACGCCTTGGTCCGCGCTCCGGCGAGCTGCAGCACCGGCGCTCCGTCGCGGAACAGGATCATCGTCGGCAGGCCGAGCACCCGGTGTTCGGCCGCGCGGATCGGCTGCTCGTCCTGATTCATCCGTACGACGCGCAGGCTCTCCCCGCGCTCCTCGTCCAGCTTCTCCAGGACGGGCGCGATCTGGCGGCACGGACCGCACCACTGCGCCCACCACTCGACGAGCACCGGTACGTCGGACGACAGCACCTCGGTGGCGAAGTCGGCGTCGGTGATCTCCTGAAGCGTCATTTCTTCTCCTGTCGGTTCGGATAGTCCTCGGCGTCGTGCAGGAGCCCGGCCAGCTCGTTCTTCAGCCGGCTCAGCTCCTCGATCCGCTGGTCGATCTCGGCGATTCGCAGCCGGTAGGCGTCCAGCGACGACGGGCACACATCAGCTCGTTCGTTCCCGGCGCGCAGGCACTCGACGAACGGCACCGTCTCGTCGGCCGTGAGCCCGAGGGACAGCAGTGCCCTGATCTCGCGGACGACGAGCACGTCCGCGTCGTTGTACTCGCGATAGCCGTTGGCCGCTCGACCAGGCGTGATCAGGCCGCGGGACTCGTAGTAGCGCACAGCCTTCACGCTCACGCCTGCCCGGTCGGCGAGGTCCTTGATGAGCATGGGACCGACCGTAGACCTTGCCCCTGGGGTCAAGGTCAAGCCCGACTGTCCGGAGGGGCTAGCGTTCGGTGCCATGAGTGCGATCGAGGGTGTGAGCGAGACGTTCGACGCGAGCCAGTGGGACGAGGTCCCCGGGTTCGAGGACCTGACCGACCTGACCTACCACCGCGCGAAGGCGCACGGCACCGTTCGGATCGCCTTCGACCGCCCCGACGTGCTCAACGCCTTCCGCCCGCACACCGTCGACGAGCTGCTCCGCACCCTCGACCACGCGCGCATGTCCGCCGACGTCGGCTGCGTGATCCTCACCGGCAACGGTCCGAGCGCCAAGAACGGCAAGTGGGCGTTCTGCACGGGCGGTGACCAGCGGATCCGTGGCCGGGCGGGCTATCAGTACGAGGACGTGTCGGCCGGATCCACGGACACCGGTGCGGAAGAGCCGAGCCCCATCGACAAGGCCCGCCTGGCCCGGCTGCACATCCTCGAGTGCCAGCGGCTGATCCGGTTCATGCCCAAGATCGTCCTCTGCGTCGTCCCCGGCTGGGCCGCCGGCGGCGGCCACAGCCTGTTCGTCACCTGCGACCTCGCCCTCGCCTCCACCGAGCACGCCCGGTTCAAGCAGACCGACGCGGACGTCGGCTCCTTCGACGGCGGCTACGGGTCGGCGTACCTCGCTCGTCAGGTGGGGCAGAAGTTCGCCCGCGAGATCTTCTTCCTCGGCCAGGAGTATTCCGCCGACGACGCCGTCCGGATGGGCGCCGCCAACCGCTCCGTCCCCCACGCCGAACTCGAGGCCACCGCACTCGAATGGGGCCGCCTCATCAACGGCAAGAGCCCCACCGCCCAGCGGATGCTGAAGTACTCCTTCAACCTCCTCGACGACGGGCTCGTCGGCCAACAGCTCTTCGCCGGCGAGACGACGCGCCTCGCCTACATGACCGATGAGGCGCAGGAGGGGCGGGACCAGTTCCTGGAGAAGCGCGAGCCCGACTGGTCTCCCTACCCCTGGTACTACTGATCTGGCGCGTTTGCGCAGGTCAGCGGCCTGTTGAGGCGCGCCAGTCCGCGTCTGGTCCGCAAGGAGTCCGTAAGGTCCGAAGGCGATCCTGTGGAGTGTCGATTCCCATGGGCACTGTTCGCCCGCGGTGCTAGAGTTATCGCCCTGGGCTGGCCGAGAGGCCATGGTCCACCCTTTAGGCGGGGATACCCCCGTCACAAATCTTGAGGCGGGGACTCCCCGCCTCAAGTCTTTTCCCGGGACGTCAGGTTGCGCGAACTCAGCATCTTCATCGATGAGTCTGGCGACTTCGGACCCTTCGAGGGGCACTCGCCGTTCTACATCCTCAGTCTCGTCTTCCACGACCAAGGCGACGACATCACCGGCCACCTCGACAAGATCCACGCCGGGTTGCGAACGCGTGGTCTGTCGGCCGATCACGCTGTGCACGCCGGTCCGCTCATCCGCCGGGAGCAGGAGTACCGCTGGATGGAGCTGCCGGAGCGCCGCGCCATCTTCCGTCTGCTCGTCGACTTCTTGCACCAGTGCGAGCTGACTCATCACAGCTGGGTCTTCAGCAAGCGGGAGCTCGACTATGACCAGCTCGTCAGCAGGATGTCGCGGGAACTCGGCGAGCTGATCCGCGAGCTCTTCGCCTACTTCGTTGGCTGGGACCGAATCGTCATCTACTACGACAACGGTCAGAAGGAGATAACGACCCTCGTCAACAGCGTCTTTAACGCGCTCCTGTCCAACGTCGAGGTTCGGAAGGTGGTGCCGTCGGACTACAGCCTGTTCCAGGTCGCAGACCTGTGCTGCACGCTGGCGCTCGTACGACAGAAGATCGAGACCGTTGGCCTGTCCTCCTCCGAGAGCGACTTCTTCTCGACGCCGAAGGACAGCGCCGCCCGCGCGCTGAAGAAGGGTTACTTCAAGACGCTGGATCGGAAGCGGTTCGGGAACTGACCCCGTCAAGCCGCCGGGCACGCGGAACGTGGCTCAGCGTGCCAAGAGCCGTCGTCGGGCGTGCGGCGTAGTGTCGAACCATGACGCTCAAGGCCGATGGGAGGCGCCCCGGCGTCCGGGGCATCGTGCGGATATCTGTTCCTGTGCTCGCCGGTCAGGTCGAACCGGGATGGGCTGTCCTGAACGAAACGACCGCAGCCGACTTCTCTGGATGGACGGTGGTCGGACCGGGGGAGTACTCGGAGAGTGAACTGCCAGCCGTGGACGGCGCCGATTTCGTCGAGCAGACCTTCGAGCAGGCCGAGCGTCTGATTCCTGGAATCGTCGACCTCCTCGACTGGGGTAACGGCGAGTTCCCGCTACTCATGCAGGCGTGGACGCATCAGGGTGTCCGGCGGTGGATGCCGTGGGAGGACTTCAGCAAGTACGCATCACGCTAGCGTCGCCGGGGAATTGCGGGCGTCATCGGCCCACAGTGCATCCTCGAGCCCGTCGGGGACGACGTGGCCGGCCGAGCGGTGGAGCGCAAGGTGATCGACCATGCCTTGAGTTTCGTGGAAGGTCGTTTGGAACTCCTCACCGACGGGCTGCAGATAGAACCCGAAGACCACGGAGTCGTCGTACACCACTTCCCGGTCCTGGAGCAGGCAGCCGCAGCAGTCGAGGAAGTCCCCGACTGAGTAGAAGACGTAGACGTCTCCTGAGGTGAACCGTGCGTACGCCATGCATCCAGAGTCGGCCGGGAACGCGGGTCCGCGCAAACGGGTTTCGACGTGGACCGGTCGGACGACCGGCGGACGAGGGCGGGCTGCGACCCGTGAGGTGGTCCGCCGAACGGTGCGTCCGCGCTTCTGGACCGCTGGGTGCCGGCCCTGCTGTCGACCGGAGCTGTCGGGTGCCGGATCGTGCTCGCTCGGCGGACATTGGCAGCACGCTCGACGTAGCCTGACCGGCATGAGTCAGGAAGGACGCATTCTCGTCCTGGGCGAGGCCCTGATCGACATCGTCGTGGCGGCCGACGGCACCTCGACGTCGTACGTCGGTGGCAGCGCGGCGAATGTGGCGGTGGCTCTCGCGAGGCTCGGTGTGGGCGTTGAGTTGGGCACGAGCTTTGCCGATGACGAGTACGGCGACCGGATCGGTGCGCACCTGGAGGCCGAGGGGGTCCGGCTCGCGGTTGATGCCCGCCGACTCGAGCGCACATCGACTGCCGTGGCGCGGCTGGGCGCCGACGGATCGGCCAGTTATGCGTTCGAGATCGACTGGCGGCTCGGCGTACCCGATCTTTCGCGGATGCCGGCAGCACTGCATGTCTGCTCGATCGGCGCGCTGATCGACCCGGGGGCGGAGGTCGTGTCCGACGTGGTCGAGCGGTGCGCGCAAGCAACAACGATCACCTACGACATCAACCTCCGCAGCGCGGTCACAGGCACTGGACCGCGTGTCGCCGAGCAGATCGAGCGGCTGGTAGCCAGGTGCACGATCGTCAAGGCGTCCGACGAGGACCTGACCGATCTCCGCCCCGACCGCACCGTCGAGGAGAGCGCTCTGGCCCTGCTCGCCAACGGTCCGGCGGCCGTGGTCGTCACCCGAGGCGCCGACGGCGCATCGGTCTGGACGTCGCAGGGTCGGGTCGATGTCGCCTCACCTCCCGCCGTGGTCGTCGACACCATCGGTGCCGGCGACACCTTCATGGCTGGCCTGATCACGGCGCTCGGCGACCGCGACTTTCTCGGCGCGACCGGACCCACCCGGATCGCCGCGCTCGACGCCAATTCGTGGGAGCGGATCCTGGGCTTCGCCGCTGCGGCAGCCGCGGTCACCGTGAGCCGCAGCGGAGCGAATCCTCCACGTCGCGCAGAGCTTGAGGTCTGACCGACGCCGCCGATCACCAGCACCCGGGTAGACCGGAGGCATGGGTGAGGACACGATCGCGGCCGAACCCGCAACCAGAGCTTCCACAACTACGCGGACTTCACCCTCACCGCCGAGTACGCCGACGGGCGCGTCGAGCTGGCAACGCTGGCGCGCGACCGCCACACGGTGGTGCTGTGCGGGGAGCCGACGCCGTGGCGTTGCCACCGGCTCCTGATCGCGAACGACCTCGCCGCGCACGGGTGGACGGTGTGGCATCTGGCCGTCGGTCAGGCGTCGAAGCAGCATGAGCTGGGGAGGTGGGGTGCCGAGCCGGTCGTTGGGGGCGGCGGCCAGGTCACCTATCCCGGTTAGCCGGCGACAGCCAACATACCGATTGGTATGTTAGGGTTCTGGTCATCACCCTCACGCCCCTTGGAGACGACATGGCGACCGTCCAACTCGCTGTCAGCGCCGGCACTGCCACGCTGACATTCGACAACCCAGGCAGGAAGAACGCCATCACGCAGGAGATGGCGGCGCAGGCGATCGAGCATTGCGCGGCAATCGAGCAGGACCTGTCGGTCGGTGCGGTGATCGTTCGCGCGGAGGGCGACTACTTCTGCAGCGGAGCCGACACGCGCAGTCTTGCGGCGGCGTCCGGGAACCCAGCGGCGCCTGATTCGGTTGCCACGATCTCGAATGTCTACGACGTCTTCGGTCGGATCGGTGCCCTGCCTGTGCCGACCGTCGCGGTCGTGGTCGGCGGAGCCGTCGGTGCCGGCATGAACCTCGCAGCGGCGACCGACGTGCTGTTGACGACCGAGGATGCCGTGTTCGACAGCGGGTTCCTGGCGCGGCGCATCCATCCGGGAGGCGGGCACATCGGCTTGCTGGGGCGCAGTCTCGGGCGACCGACCGCTGCGGCCATGGTCCTGTTCGGGCGGCCGCTGACGGGACGACGGGCCCAGGAACTGGGATGGGCGTTCGCCTGCGCGCCTCGGGAGGAGCTCGACGCGCTGGCTGGAGAGTTGGTCAGCGTGGCGGCCGAGGACCCGGTCCTGGCGCGGCGGATCAAGGCGAGCCTTCAGTTGGAGCTCGGTACGGCGATCTCCTGGGCGCAGGCCGTGGAGATCGAGCGCGGCGCCCAGATGTGGTCGATGGCGCGCAAGGGGGAAGAGGCCTGGTCGGGCCGGGGGCCTGCTGCCTCGCGCTGACTCGATGTGCCTCGGCGACTACGTAGGTCGCCGAAATACGTAGTCGTGTGGGTGTTTCCAACCTGTTGGTGGCGGTGTGACCGCGGTCATAGTGGCGACATGCCCACCACCGCCACGGTCTCGGAAACTGAGTTCAAAGCCATCATGGCGAGTGCCGTCGGCCCTGCGACGGTGGTGACCGCCATGGATGCCGACGGAGTCCCGCGCGGGCTCACGATGTCGGCAGTGTGTTCGGTGTCGCTGGACCCGCCGCTGATCCTGGCGTGCCTGGACCGCGGCTCGGCAACGTTGGCGGCGATCCGCGGGACCGGTTCGTTCACGGTCAACTACCTGCGTCGCGGTTGCGAGGACGTCGCGCTGCAGTTCGCCACGAAGTCGCCCGACAAGTTCGCGGGTCGCGACTGGCAGCGTTCGGCCACCGGTCTCGGCGGTCCGATCCTCGCGGACTGCACGGCCGCACACGCGGTCTGCTCCGTCACCGACCTCATCGATGCCGGCGACCACGTGATCGCGGTGGGTGAGGTGTGGGAAGGCGGGGTGCGCGAGGACCATCCGGTCCTCGCCTACGCCCGCCGGACGTTCTTCGCCGCGAGCGCCTAGCGGGTCTCGACCGCGGGCCGGAATCCCGGACCGCAGGCCCGCACGTCGGTGGCGGGCTTCCGCGGCTACCAACACACCGACCAGTCGGTAGTTACTCCACGTATCCCGCACGCACACCACCGCCCGAGAGAAGGAACCCCGTGCTACTTGCCCAACTCGCCTCCGCCAAGGGCTTCGACGAGAGCCAGGTCTCGACACATGCCCAGATCGCGACGGCCTACTACGTCATCGGACTGGTGGCGATTGCCCTCGCCGTCGCCGGAGTCTTCATCTTCGACGCAGGACTGAGCCGGCGGGGCAACGTCCTGCACACCTTGGTCCAGAAGCTGGCGGCCGCCATGGTCGGCGGTCTCGCGATGGCCGTCATCGGCTTCGCGATCTGGGACATCCAGTTCACCCAGGCGTTCGGGTCGGCGTCACCCGTCAAGGATGCCCTCCAGTCCTGGTGGCTGTTCGGCGACAACATCAATGCGTTCTCCCAGCGCCTCGACTCCGCGACGGTCCCTGACGCCGAGGCGTTCCAGGCGTTCTATGCGATCTTCGTCATCTTCGGCGCCTTCTTCGCCGCGCTCCTTTCCGGCGCGGTGATCGAGAGGGTCAGGACGGGTGCACTCGTTGCCGTGTCGGCGGTGTTCGCCGGTCTGGTGATCCCGATCGGCGCCTACCTCGTCTATGGTCCCGTCGGCCCGCTCTCCAACGCAGGCACCCACGACTTCGGCGGCGCGTTCTTCTACATTCTGCTCGGCACCTGGGCCCTTGTCCTGGTGTGGCGGGCGAAGCCGCGCCCCGGCGTACTGGCTGAGGACCCTGCCACCGCGCCGCACAACCTGGCCTTCGTCGTCCTGGGTCTGCTGCTGTTCGTCGCCGGCCTGTGCGGCTACGTCCTCCTCAACGGGTTCCTGGTCGAGGGCGCAGGCTTCTTCGGCATCACGCTCAACGAGTCCGGGATGGGCATCGTCCTGACCAACCTGATGGTCACGATCATGGCCGGAGGGGTCGGCGGCCTGATCGCGTGGAAGGTCACGGGCAACGTCTACTTCTTCCTCGTTGCACCGATCGCCGGCTGGGTCGCGTCCGCCGCCTCGATGGATGTCGTCACCCCCTGGAAGAGCGGACTGATCGCGCTCTTCGCCCCGTTCGTCGTCGTTGCCGGATACAACCTGATGAAGAAGGCGAAGCTCGACGACATCAAGATCGTGCCGATCACGCTCGGTCCCGCCAGCTATGGCGCTCTGGTCACCGGCGTGGTCGCCAACGGCGTCAAGCAGGGCGGATACACCGGGCTCGAGGGCGACTACGCCTTCCAGCACGCGTCGATCAGTCTCGGCCAGCAGACGATCGGGGTTGTCGCCTTCATCGCGCTCGGCCTGGTCAGCGCGCTAGCGGTCGTCTTCGCGGTCGACAAGATTCTCGGTCTTCGCGACGACCGCATCGACAACGGGCTGGACGGAGATCTGGACATCAGTGTCGTCGGCTGGCCCTGCTACGCCGATCAGGTCTCGCCCGACGCAACGCCGGCGCACGGTGCCTGACATCCCTGCGATCACCACCACTCACTCGACCAACGACTCGCAACCACCCTCGAAAGGACCCAGTCATGGAGTTCGGAATCTTCATCCCGAGTGCCCGCAACGGCTACATCATCTCGGAGACGGCGCCGCAGTATTCGCCGACGTACGACCACATGCGTGAGATCTGCCAGACCGGCGAGGCCAACGGCTTCTCCTTCGCCCTGTCCCTCTCCGCCCTGCGCGGGCACGGCGGCAGCACCGGCTTCTGGGACGACGCCCTGGAGTCGATGACCCAGATGGCCGCACTGGCCCGCGACACGGAATTCATGAAGCTGATCGGTTCGGTCAACATCCTCGCGATCCACCCCGCGATCGCAGCCCGCATGGCGGCGACGATCGACCAGATCAGCGACGGTCGCTTCTCGCTCAACATCGTCCCTGGCGGCTGGCATCCGCGCGAGCTCGAGGTCATGAACGTGTGGCCCGGTTACGAATACAACGAATACCGCTGGAAGTACGCGGGTGAGTACTGCCAGGTCGTGCGGGAGCTGTGGGAGAAGGGCGTCTCGGACTTCCAGGGCGACTACTTCCAGTACGAGGACCTCCGGATGGGCCCGCAGCCGGACCACCACATGAACATCGTCTGCGCCGGCGCCTCCGACGACGCCATCAAGTTCACGACGCAGTACGCCGACTACTCCTTCCGACTCGCGTGGGGTGGCCCCGAGGCGTTGCGTGAGGTCGTCGACCGGTTCAACGGCCAGATGGATGAGGCCGGTCGCACCATCCGACCGTACGTCGCCCTCGGCATCGTGATGGCGGACACCGACGAGGAGGCCGAGGCCAAGTTGCAGAACTACATCGACAATCCCGACCTGGGCGTCATGGAGTACATGCTCGGCCAGGCCGCGACCGACAGCGCCGCCGGCGGTACGTCGGAGATCCTCGCGAGCGTCGACGCGAAGGGCTTCGTCCAGTTCTCGACCGACTTCATCACCGGCTCCCCGGCGAGCATCGCGCGCCAGCTCGACGAGTGGGCCGAGATCGACGTCGCTGGCTACATGCTCGTGCTGACCGACTACGTCGAGGACATCAAGCGGATGGGCAGCGAGGTCTTCCCGTTGATGAAGAACTTCACCCCGCCCGTCGTCCCCGCGAAGGCCTGAAGGAGATCGCCATGACCATCACCTCCACCCCTCTCACCGAGGACCTGCAGGCACAGGTCGCCAAGGCGACGCGGATGCTCATCGGATCGGACTGGGTCGAGTCGTCGACCGGCGAGACGATCGACGTCTTCAACCCCTCGACCGGCGCAGTCGTCGCGCGCTCCGCCGCGGGCAGCGCGGTCGACGTCGACCGGGCCGTCGCCGCTGCGCGCACCGCCCTGCGCGGCGCCTGGAGCAAGGTCACCCCGATCCAGCGTGGCCGGATGATCGCGCGGCTCGCCGAGTTGGTCGAGCGGGATGCCGAGCAGCTCGCACAACTGGAGTCCCTGGACGTGGGGATGCCGATCATGGAGGCGCGCTACATCGACGTACCGTTCTCGGTCGACATCCTCCACTACTACTCGGGGTGGCCGACCAAGATCACGGGCGACACGATCCCGGTGTCCTTCCCGCACAACTTCGGCGGTCCCTATCACGCCTACACCCGCAAGGAGCCGGTCGGCGTCGTGGCGGCGATCATCCCCTGGAACCTCCCGTTGATGATGGCGATCAAGAAGCTCGCGCCGGCGTTGGCGACGGGCAACACGATCGTCATCAAGCCGGCCGAGCAGACGCCGTTGGTGATGGCGCGGTTGGCCGAACTGGTGCTCGAGGCGGGCATTCCGGAGGGCGTCGTCAACTACGTCACCGGACTCGGTGAGTCCGCCGGCGTCGCGCTGGTCAACCACCCGGGCGTCAACAAGGTGACCTTCACCGGCTCAGTGGAGACCGGCAAGGCGATCGCGCGCGCGGCGACGAACACACTCAAGCGGGTGTCGTTGGAGCTCGGCGGCAAGTCGCCGCACATCATCTTCGACGACGCGGACCTCGAGCGGTCGATCGTGTCGGCGGGCATGGCGATCTTCGCCGGACAGGGCGAGAGTTGCATCGCGGGATCCCGTCTCTATGCCCAACGGGGCGTGTACGACGAGGTGCTGGCCGGTCTCGCCGAGCGAGCCAGCAGCATCAAGCTCGGCCCCGGTCTCGACGACAGCAGCGAGATGGGACCGCTCATCTCTCTCGAGCACCGTGCCAAGGTGCTGGACTACCTGGACCTGAGCAAGCGGGACGGTCGGGTCGTCGCCGGTGGCGAGGCGTGGGGCGAGGAGGGCTACTTCGTGCAGCCGACCGTCGTCACCGATCTCCGGCCCGACTCGCGGGTGCTCCACGAGGAGATCTTCGGGCCGGTCTTGTCGGTCGTTCCGTTCGACACCGAGGAGGAGGTCACCGAACTCGCCAACGCGTCCGACTTCGGTCTGGGCGCCGGCGTGTGGACGCAGGACGTGGGTCGCGCGCACCGGATGGCAGCGGCGGTCGAGTCCGGCCAAGTCTGGGTCAACTGCTATCAGGCGGTGGACGCGGCGCTCCCGTTCGGCGGCTACAAGCAGTCGGGCTGGGGCCGGGAGACCTGCAAGGAGAGCCTCGACGACTTCCTCGAGCTCAAGACCGTCGTCGTCCATCTCTGAGGGGCGAGGTCGTGACGCGCTACGACGTCATCATCGTCGGCGGGGGTTCGGCGGGCAGTGTCCTCGCAGCCCGGCTCAGTGAGGACCCCGACGTCTCCGTCCTGCTCCTCGAGGCAGGCGGGGACGAGCGTCGCGAGGACGTCGAGGCGCCCGGCGGTTGGCCGGCCCTGCTCGGCAGCGATGCCGACTGGGGATTCGTCACCACCAACCAGGAGACGAGCGGTCGGTCGCTGCCGGCGCATCGTGGCCGGATCCTGGGCGGGTCGGGGTCGATCAACGTGATGGCTCACCTGCGGGGGCATCGGTCGGACTTCGACGGCTGGAGTGACGGTGGAGCGGACGGTTGGAGCTATGCAGACGTCCTGCCCTACTTCCAGCGCTCCGAGTCCGTCCCGCACGGTGATCCGGCCGTGCGGGGGACGGACGGCCCCTTGCGGCCACAGCCGATCGCGACACCGCACCCGCTCAGCCTCGCCCACGTCGAGGCGGGCCGCCGGGCGGGCCACGTCGTCGCGCACGACCTGAACGACGGGGACCTGACCGGCGTAGCGACCCACGACCTGTTGATCGTCGACGGGCGGCGCCAGAGCACCGCGACGGCGTACCTCCGTCCCGTCTCGGGCCGAGCGAACCTGACGATTCGAACCGGTGCCCGCGCTCGTCGGTTGATCATCGAGGCAGGGCGCTGTCGCGGGGTCGAGGTCGTCGCGTCGGGTGGGCTGGAGCAGGTGTACGCCGACCACGAGGTGCTGCTGTGCGCCGGTGCCGTCGGATCACCGCACCTGCTGATGACCTCCGGCATCGGCCCGGCGGGGGAGTTGAGCGCCGTGGGCGTGACTGCGCTGCTGGACCTGCCCGTCGGGCGCAACCTCCAGGACCATGTGATGCTCGCGGGGATCCGGGTGCAGGCCGAGCATCCGCTTCCTCCGCCGAGTGGTCAGTATGCCGAGGCGACCCTGTTCACGCGCACCGACGCTTCGCAGGTGGCTCCGGAACTGCAGATCGTCCAGGTGCAGGTCGACTACCACCTGCCGTGGCAGCAGCCGCTCGAGAACGGCTTCACCTTCGGCGTCGGCCACATGCAGCCGCGGAGCAGGGGCGGGATCCGGCTCGCCTCCGCCGATCCGGACGTGGCGCCGTTGATCGATCCGCGCTATCTCACCGAGCAGTACGACGTCGACCAGCTGGTCGCTGGCATCAGCATCGTCGACGAACTGGTGAGGACGGGCGCCTTCGACGCATGGGGCGGACGGTCCGAGACGGCGTCGCTGCTCCAACTGGATCGGCGCGCGCTCGAGGACGTCGTCCGTGACTCGGTGAGCAGCTTCTTCCATCTCTCGGGCAGCTGCCGGATGGGCACGGGCACCGATGCCGTGGTCGATCCGGAGCTGCGGGTGCACGGCCTGTCCGGGCTGCGCGTGGTTGACGCCTCGGTGATGCCGACCATCGTGTCGTGCAACACCAACGCCGCCACGGTGATGATCGCCGAACGCGCGGCCGACCTGGTGCGTGGCCGATGAGTGCCCCGGAGCAGGTGGCGGTCGTTGTCACCTGGCGTGGCCGGGTCGGACTGTTCCGTGACCTGCCGCGGGCGGACCGCAAGGTGGCAGGCTGGCGCTGCCTGCGAGCGGACCTGGATTCCGGCGAGGACGCCCTCGCCGGTGCGGCTCGGGTGCTGCTCGATGCCACCGGACTCGTCGTACGAGATCTGGTTGCTCTCGAGTCCGGTCCCGTGTTGCAACTCGAGGGGGAGGACGGCCCACCGCGCCGCGTGACGACGGTGCTGGCGCAGACGGATCGGCGGCGGTTGCTGACCGACCCTGCTGACCTTCTGCATCGATGGGTACGACGCGATCACCTGGCTCGTTTCGACGGTCAGGTCGCCTGGCTCCGGCAGGTCGTGGGCGCGGTTGAGTGCGACGGAGCGCCCACTGCCGCATCGTGCAGGTGAGGCAGACTACGAGCGTGGTCCAGTCTTCGCCTGGTGCGCGACATGAGGCGGACGGCCCGGGAGCCGTCCCCGCTGAGCTCACCCGATTCATCGGCCGTCGGCGCGAGCAGAGTCTTGCGCGCGAAGCGCTCGAACGCTCACGCCTGGTCACCCTGATCGGACTGGGCGGTGTCGGCAAGACCCGGCTCGCCCTCGAGTTGGCCTCGCGCGTGCGAACGGACTTCGAGGAGGTGCGGCTCGCGCGGCTGGCCGACGTGGTGGAGCCGGCCCTCCTCGGCTACACCGTCAACACGGCCCTCGGGGTCCGGGAGCAGTCGGCCAGGTGGCAGCTCGAGACCGTGGTCGAGTTCCTTGCTGAGCGGCGAGTGCTCCTCGTGCTCGACAACTGCGAGCACCTGGTCGAGCCGGTGGGTGAGCTGGTGGACAGCCTGCTTCGTGCCTGTCCTGGGCTGAGCG
>JASLDK010000010.1 GCA_030145945.1 Nocardioides sp. | reverse complement strand
GTTGCCGAGGCCGCGGGAGAGCAGCTCGAGCACTTCCACCTCGCGTTCGGTGATGGTGACCGCGCCCGGCGTCGTCCGCCGGACCAGGGTGGCGGCCACGGACGGGGCGAGCACGGTCTCGCCACGGGCGGTGGCGCGGATGCCGGCGAAGAGCTCGTCCGGAGGGGCGTCCTTCAGGAGGTAGCCGCGGGCTCCCGCCTCCAACGCCCGCAGGATGTCGGACTCGGTGTCATAGGTCGTGAGGACCAGTACGTCGGGTGGATCCGGCAGCGCTCGCAGGGCGGCGGTGATCTCGGCGCCGCCGGCCTCGCCCTCACCGAGGCTGAGATCCATGAGGACGACGTCGGGCCGGTCGGCCGTGACGACCGCGACCGCGCGGTCCAGACCGTCGGCCTCGCCGACGACGGTCAGGTCGTCCTGGCCGTCGACGAGGGCGCGCAGACCCGCCCGGATGACGGGATGGTCGTCGACGAGAACGATCCGGATCATCGCTCCTCCTGGGGGTTGCGGGGGTCTCGTGACGGTCGCTGGGCGACCTCCTCGACCTCCGGGCGGATCGGGAAACGGACCGAGACGGTGGTGCCCTCGCCGGGGGCGCTCTCGACGTCGGCGCGTCCACCGAGGGCGCCAGCACGGTCGCGAACACCGGCGAGGCCGTGCCCGCGAGTGCCAGAAGGCCGCACCTGGGCGGGTTCGAAGCCGCGGCCGTCGTCGCGGACGTCGAGGACCACCTCGTCGAGGTGATAGGTCAGCGTGAGTGCGACCCGCTGGGCTTCGGCGTGTTCGCGGACGTTGGCGAGGGCTCCGCGGGCGGTGCGGACCAGCGCCGCCGCCACGTCAGGGGGTACGACGACGGGCTGGCCGTCGACGCGGACGTCGACCCGCATGCCGGGGGAGGCCTGGGCCCACTGGTCGGCGGCCAGACGCAGTGCATCGGGCAGCGCCTTGCCGGTGACGTCGCCGGCGAGGTCGGCAGGCGCGAGGTCGCGGACCACGCGGCGTACCTCGTCGAGGCCTTCGCGCGCGGTGGCTGCGGCGGTGTGGACGTGTTCGCGGGCCGTCTCGGGCTGGGTGGTCCAGGACTGCTCGGCGGCCTGGAGGAGCAGGTTGATGCTGGACAGGCCCTGCCCGACGGAGTCGTGGATCTCCCGTGACAGGCGGGTTCTCTCGGCCAGGGCGCCGGTGCGGTGCTGCTCCTCGGCGAGCTCGGCCTGCGCCTCGACCAGCTGCTCGAGCAGCTCCTGTCTCGCCCGGGACTCGTTGTCGAGTGCGCGGTAGGCGAGCACGGTGACCAGCCCGACGCCGATCGGACCAGCGACCTGGACCGGGTCGACACCGTCGGTGATCCGCTGCCAGGCCGCGGTCAGCAGGACCGTCATCAGCACGACCGTCCCGACCGCCCACCCGAACGGCAGCACCTGCAACACCGCGAAGGCCACCGGCACTGCGCACCAGGCGAAGGACGGCGCGACCGTGGTCAACGCTCCCCACAGCACGACCATCCCGCACACCCACACGGTCGGCCACCAGGCCCGTCCTGCCAGCAGGCCGCGGGTCGCGTAGGCCAGGCCCAGAACCGCGGCACCCACCAGGACGGCGACCCCGGTCGCGCCGACGCCGTGGCGGTCGACGTACCGCACCGCACAGGTGAGGAGCAGGACCACCAGCACCACCAGCAGCCACCGGTCGAGCCGGTTGGCCGGGGCGAGGATGCCGTGCTCGCCGGGTCGGCGACGGCCGAGCGTGGCGGGCGAGAGGGAGGACAGGGACGGCAGGGACATGGTGCGTCCACCCTAGGGAGACAGGGCCGACGTCGGCATCATCCATTTGGCTATCGAGGCGTAGCCGGCTGCCCGACGTCCGGGGGTGCCCGGCCGGGTGAGAGTGGTGTCAACAACCTCAAGCCACCACCAGCAGGAGAGATGATGAACCGCAAGACCATCGCCAGCACGCTGCTCGCCGCGACCGCTGTGAGCGCCCTCGGCGCCGGCTACACCGCCACCCCGGCCTTCGCCGCGAAGGACCGTGACCACGGCAGCGCCGCCGTCTACAACCTCACCGGCATCGCTGACGCCGCCCACCCGGCCGGCTCCAAGTTCGAGGGCATCGGCGCCGACGAGAAGCGCGGCCGCTTCTACGTCAGCGAGGTCACCGGCGGCGAGATCCACCGTGGCTTCGTCGGCAAGGCCCAGACCAACATCTGGCTGGGTGGCCACGGCACCGACGGGCGGTTCACCGCGCGCGGTGTGACCGTCGACGACAAGGGCCGGATCTACGTCGCCGGTGGCCCCAACGGCATCAACGACGCCGGCGCCAACGGCATCGGCAACGTGGGCACGGACAACACGGAGCGCCCCGACCTGTGGGTCTACTCCAAACAGGGCAAGCTGCTCGCCGCCCTCCAGCTCCCCGGCAAGCCGGTCTTCCTCAACGACGTCGCGATCGGCCCGGACGGTGCGGCCTACTTCACCAACTCCAAGGACGCGGAGATCTATCGCGTCGCCAAGGGCAAGAAGGGCTGGACGGCCAAGCTGTGGGCAGGCGCGTCCTCCACGATCACGACGGCTGCCGGCTTCAACCTCGGCGGCATCGTCGTCAGCCCTGACCAGAAGTCGCTCATCGTCGCGCAGGGCAACACCGGCCAGCTGTGGCGCTTCTCGCTCAAGACCGCTCGCGCCACCCTCGTCAAGACCGGTGGCGCCGACCTGACCGACGCCGACGGCCTGGTCCTGCAGGGCAACCGCCTCACCGTGGTCCGCAACTTCAAGAAGCAGATCGCCACGCTGCGCCTGTCCGACGACGGCCGCAAGGCCACGCTCGTCCGCCAGATCGCGTCCTCGCCCAACCGGGTGCTGACCACGGCCAAGGAGATCGCCGGCCAGATCCTGTACGTCGACAGCAAGTTCGACGAGGCGATCGCCTCCGGTCCCTACGAGGTCATCGCGGACCCGACCCGATGAAGTCTCGGCTCGTCGTCTGGGCGATCCTCCCGATCGCGCTCGTCATGGGCGCCTGCGGGGGCGGTGAACCCGCCGGTGTGGCGGACGCCAGCCGCCCGGCGCAGCGGCCCGCGCCGAGCGAGTCGACGACGAGCTCTGC
>JASLDK010000405.1 GCA_030145945.1 Nocardioides sp. | reverse complement strand
GTCGTGCAGTAGGTGCCGCACGCCTCCTTGTGCTCCCACCAGTTCGTCTGGTTCGGGCTCAACTGCACCCCGAGATTGCCGCCCACGTGGTTGGTGATCGCGTTGAACGTCGAGTAGAAGCCGTAGTGCGTCGTGGCGTTGCCCGGATCCTTCGCCGCGTTGATCGTCGACGGCGTGTCGTAGAGGACCTGCGGCCCGGACGGCGGCTGCCCGGTGCCGTTGAAGACATAGATCGGAGCCAGCAGGTTGAGGGTCGGGCTGTTGTTGCCGTCCGCGGTCTTCACCGCGACCAGGAAGTTGTCACCCGAGATCGCGTGCGACGCCTTCACCGGGAACTGGAACTCCCAGTGGTGGCCCTGCGCCACGCCCCACATCCCCGAGTCCTGGTTGTTGTAGTAGGTGCCCGCCGACATGTGGTCCCACCCGGGGCAGTTGCCCTGTGGCGCGGAGCCGCCCTGCCCGTCGTACCCGCACTTGATCTGCGCCGAGGTGTCGAAGGTGACGCCGTCCGGCAGATAGATCGTCGGAGAGAAGTAGGTGCCCCCCGCACACGGCATGCCCATGCCGTAGAACTCGTAGTGGATCCAGAAGGTCTGGTTGGCCGCCGGATAGCCGCTGTCCGGATTGGCGTAGTAGCCGGCGTAGGCGCCTGCCCCCTTCTCGACGTACGGCGTCCCCTGGATCATCGAGGGACAGTTGATGATCGACGAGTACTTGATCGCGCCGTCGTACCACTTGCCCGGAATGTCGGCGGCTGCCGGAGCCGGTCTGATGGCTCCGGCGCCGACGACGAGTGCGACGAGGACAGCAAGGATGCGCAGGATTCTGGTCACCCTGACATCCACGCACCGATCGGGCGGCGAGACATTGGGGAGCCACCCCAATGTTCATGGACGCGGTGACTCCCTGTTTCACACCGCTCGCAGGAAATGGCCGGGGCGAATCCTGCGAGCGGTGTGAGATCGCGTGCTCAGACGGTCTTCTCCCCAGCCCCGTCGATCGCCGACGAACGCTGCTTGGAGATGTAGACCGCCGCGAAGATTCCGGCAGCCGCCACCACGGCGATGAGGATCCGGACGAAGTCGTTCTCGCTCTCGCCATAGCTGAGGCTGACGACCGCGCCGACGATCAGCAGCGACACCAGGTTCATCACCTTGAGCAACGGGTTGATGGCCGGGCCGGCGGTGTCCTTGAACGGGTCGCCGACCGTGTCGCCGGTGACCGTCGCAGCGTGCGCCTCCGAGCCCTTGCCGCCGTGGTGGCCGTCCTCGACCAGCTTCTTCGCGTTGTCCCAGGCGCCGCCGGCGTTGGCCAGGAAGACGGCCATCAGCGTTCCCGAGGCGATCGCCCCGACCAGGAAGCCCGCCAGCGGCCCGACGCCGAGACCGAAGCCGACTGCCACGGGGGCGAGGATCGCCAGGATGCCGGGGGTGGCCAGCTCGCGCAGGGAGTCGCGGGTGACGATGTCGACGACCTTGCCGTATTCCGGGCGCCCCGTCCCCTCCATGATCCCGGGGATCTCACGGAACTGGCGGCGGACCTCGAACACGACCGCACCCGCTGCCCGACCGACCGCATTGATCGCGAGTCCGGAGAACAGGAACACCACGCCTGCGCCCAGCAGCGCCCCGACGATCAGCTTCGCGTCATAGACGAGGAACTCGCCGGACAGGCTCGGGCCGACCTCCTCGAAGGCGCTCTGCGTGTACGACGCGAACAGCGCACTCGCCGCGAGGACGGCTGTCGCGATCGCGATGCCCTTGGTGATCGCCTTGGTCGTGTTGCCGACGGCGTCGAGCTCGGTGAGGATCTGCGCCCCCTCCTCGCTCACGTCGCCGGACATCTCCGCAATGCCCTGCGCGTTGTCCGAGACCGGGCCGAAGGTGTCCATCGCGACGATCACGCCGACCGTGGTCAGCAGACCGCAGCCGGCCAGGGCCACGGCGAACAGCGCCAGGCCCGTCGTACCCCCTGCGAGGAGCGCAGCGCCGAAGACCGCCGCACCGATGACGATCGCGGTGTAGACCGCTGACTCCAGACCGACCGAGAGGCCGGAGAGGACGACGGTGGCGTGGCCGGTCAGCGAGGTGCGGGCGACGTCCTTGACGGGCCGGTGCTCGGTGCCCGTGAAGTAGCCGGTCAGGGCGAGGATCGCGGCTGCGAGGACGACGCCGATCGCGACCGCACCGGCAGCGAACACCTGCGGGCTCAGGTCGGCCTCGATCCCGGTGCCGAGGTCCTTCCAGTCACTGGGGAGGTAGACGAAGGCCGCGACAGCACTGGCGATCGCACCCACTGCGGCCGACAGGTAGAACGCCCGGTTGATCGTCTTCAAACCGCTCTCGCCGGCCCGCGGCTTGGTCAGGTAGACGCCCGCGACCGCCGACAACGCACCGATCGCCGGGACGATCAACGGGAACACCAAGCCCTTGTCGCCGAACGCCTGCGAACCGAGGATCAGGGCGGCGACCAGCGTGACGGCGTACGACTCGAACAGGTCGGCAGCCATGCCCGCGCAGTCACCGACGTTGTCACCCACGTTGTCGGCGATCGTCGCGGCGTTGCGGGGGTCGTCCTCGGGGATGTTCTGCTCGACCTTGCCGACCAGGTCGGCGCCGAGGTCGTCGGCCTTGGTGAAGATGCCGCCGCCGACGCGCATGAACATCGCCAGCAACGCGGCACCGAAGCCGAAGCCCTCCAACACGTTGGGGGCGGTCTCCTGGAAGACGATCACCACGACGCTGGCGCCCAGCAGACCCAACCCCACCGTGAACATGCCGACGAAGGCCCCCGTCCGGAAGCCGATGTTCATCGCCGGGTCACGGCCCTGCTCGTTGGCTGCCGCGGCGACCCGCAGGTTGGCGCGCACGGCCAAGGACATGCCGAGATAGCCGACGGCGCTGGAGAAACCAGCGCCGACGAGGAAGAAGATCGAGCGGGCGATCCGCACCGCCCACTCCGACTGCAGTCCGCTCGCACCGTCCGCGGTGTGGGCGGGCAGGGCGAGCAGGACGACGAACGCGATCGCCGCAAAGATCGTGAGGGTGCGGAACTGCCGGGTCAGGTAGGCGTTCGCGCCCTCCTGCACCGCTTGGGCGATCCGCTGCATGTTCGGCGTACCCTCGCCGGCGCGGATCACCTCCGATCTGAACAGCGCGGCCATGCCGAGCGATCCGAGAGCGATCACGGCAACGACCGCCACGAGGGCAAGATCGCCCCCCGTGACTTCGACATCTGCAACGTGGGGGACGACCATCGAACGGGGCATGCGACTGCTCCTGGGGGTTCAGGTTCGGCCACGGGGGGCCAGGTCTGATGCGTGCCCGGAGTCTACGCAGATTGTGACCCAGAACACACCGACCCTGTGACACAGATCACGTGGCGTAGCGCTGGTGGCCCGATGGTGGCCGGCGTGGGTTTCCCAAGGGATGCAGCGAAATCCACACTTCCCCGTTCAAATTTGAACTGGGAAGCGTCGGGATGCCTGCATCCCTTGGGAAACCCACACCCGCAATCCGCCCCACGACCGAGCGAGTCGCTCAGACCGAGGCAGCCTCGGCGGACTCGTGGATGACGAAGACCTTCGCCAGGCCGGTGATCTTGAAGATCTTGAGCAGCCGGTCGGCGTTGCAGACCAGCTCGAGGGAGCCGTCGTGGGCGCGGACCTTCTTCAGGCCGCCGACGAGGACGCCGAGGCCGGTGGAGTCCAGGAACTCGACACCCTGCATGTCCACGACAATGTTGTAGATGCCGGCAGCGACGAGGTCCGTGATGGTGTCGCGCAGCTTGGGCGCGGTGTAGACGTCGATCTCGCCACCCACGGCGACGACGGTGCGCGCACCGACCTCGCGCGTCGACAGTGTCAGATTCACGTCCCTCACCCCGGATAGTCCAACTACTTCTGGCTGCCTCTGCCACATCTGGCCCGCCCCATCAAACCATGACTCCCCCACCAAAGAGGCATGAACGGCCATCCTGTGGGTATGTCGGGGGTCCGGTGGACAATCGCAGTGTGAGTGCATCCGCCGATCTCGACATCGATCGAGGACCCCGCACCGGGCGTGATCCGGCCGCAGTCCTGGACCGGTTGGCGGCCATCCCGGGGCGGGCTGACCGGCTCACCCACCGCCGCGAGGTCACCGCCCGAGCCGCCGTTCACGCGCAGTGGCCGGCATGGGCGGATCCTGCCGTGGTGACGGCGTACGCCGCCCGCGGGGTGTCGCAGCCGTGGGCGCACCAGGTGGCCGCGGCCGAGGCCGCCCACCGCGGTGAGCACGTCGTTCTCGCGACGGGTACGGCGTCGGGCAAGTCGCTCGCCTACCTCCTGCCCGCCCTGACCGACATCCGGGCGGCGCGCGGGCCGCGCGGCCAACGGGGCGCCTCCGTCCTCTATGTCGCGCCGACCAAGGCGCTCGCCCACGACCAGTGGACGGCCGTCCACGAGCTCGGGCTCGACGTACGGATCGCGACGCACGACGGTGACTCCTCCCCCGAGGAACGCGAATGGACCCGCGACCACGGGGAGTACGTCCTGACGAACCCCGACATGCTGCATCGTTCCCTGCTGCCCGCACACGAGCGCTGGACGCCGTTCTTCCGAGCGCTGCGCTACGTCGTGATCGACGAGTGCCACCACTATCGCGGTGTCTTCGGCGCGCACGTCGCCCAGATCGTGCGACGGCTGCGACGCATCTGCGCCTTCCACGGCTCCTCGCCCGTGTTCGTCCTCGCGTCAGCGACGGTCGCCGATCCGGACGTGACCGCGCGGCGGATGACCGCGCTCGACGTCACCGCCGTCACCACGGACGCCTCACCGCGCGGGGCACTCCAGTTGGGGCTGTGGGAGCCGCCGCTCACGGCGTACCACGGCGAGAAGAGTGCTCCCGTGCGACGCCCCGCGACCGCCGAGACCGCCGACCTGCTGGCTGACCTGGTGATCGACGACGTACGCACGCTGGCGTTCGTCCGCTCCCGCCACGGGGTGGAGACCGTGGCCCGTCGCGCCAACGAACTGCTCGCGGACGTCGATCCGGGGCTGACGGGACGCGTCGACTCCTATCGCGGCGGTTACCTGCCCGAGGAGCGCCGTGGGCTGGAGCGGGACCTGCGCAGCGGACGGCTGCTCGGCATGGCCGCCACCAATGCGCTGGAGCTCGGCATCGACATCAGTGGGCTCGACGCTGTGGTGGTGACCGGGTATCCCGGCACCCGCGCGGCCTTCTGGCAGCAGGTCGGTCGCGCCGGGCGTGACGGTGGCGGGGCGCTCGGACTGTTCGTGGCACGTGACGATCCACTGGACACCTATCTCGTCCACCATCCCGAGGCACTGCTCGGAAAGCCGGTCGAGGGCACGGTGTTCGACACGGACAATCCCTACGTGCTCGGGCCCCACCTGTGCGCCGCCGCGCAGGAGTTGCCGGTCACCGTGGCCGACACGCCTCTCTTCGGGCCGCGGATGCGCGAGGTCCTCGGTTCGCTCACCGAGCAGGGACTACTTCGGCGCCGCGCTGCGGGCTGGTACTGGACGGATCGGGCGCGGGCCGCCGATCTCGCCGACATCCGCTCCGCCGGCGGTCGCCAGGTCCAACTCATCGAGTCGGACACCGGACGGGTCGTCGGCACCGTCGACGGCGGTCGGGCCCACGGCACCGCGCACCAGGGCGCCGTCTACCTCCACCGCGGCGAGACCTGGTTGGTCGAGTCACTCGACCTCGACGAGCACGTTGCAACGATGCGACGCACCGACGTCGACCACACCACCAGCGCCCGCGACGTCACCGACATCGAGATCGTCGAGGAACGCGAACACATCGCCTGGGGACCGTGCCGGCTCTCCCTCGGCACCGTGGAGGTCACCAGCCAGGTCACCTCCTTCCTTCGGCGCCGGGTGCGCACCGGCGAGGTGATCGACGAGGTGCCGCTCGACCTCCCCCCGCGGACCCTCTCCACGACCGCCGTGTGGTGGACCGTGCCCGACGACGTGATCGCCTCGATGCTCACCTCGGCCAACGTGGCGATGGACGACCTTCCCGGGGCCGCCCACGCCGCCGAGCACTGCTCGATCGGACTCCTCCCGCTGTTCGCCACCTGCGACCGCTGGGACATCGGCGGAGTCTCGACGGCCCGCCACCCGGACACCGGACTCCTCACCGTGTTCGTCCACGACGGACATCCCGGTGGCGCCGGCTTCGCCGAGCGGGGATTCCGAACGGCGCCCGCGTGGCTACGCGCCACCCGGGCGACCATCGCTGCCTGTGAGTGCGCGGACGGTTGTCCGTCCTGCATCCAGTCGCCCAAGTGCGGCAACGGCAACGATCCCCTCGACAAGCGCGGAGCCGTGGCGTTGCTCGACGTACTGCTGCGCGAGGCGCCCCCCGCCGCGACGGACGACCGGTAGCCTGCCGTCATGCTGCTCCTCGGACTCGTGCTCCTGGTCGTCGGCGCCCTCGGGCTGGTGTTGAGCTTCTTCGGGGCGAGCATCGACTACCAACACCGCTCGGCCGAGATCCTCAACTGGGACGTGTCGCCGGGAACCCTCGTGCTGTGGGGGGCGATCTCCACGCTGCTCATGGTGCTCGGCCTGTGGTTGATGAAGGCCGGCACCAAGCAGGGCATCAAGCGGCGCAAGGAGCAGAAGCGCCTGAGCGCGCTGTCCGACGAGCTCGACCAGGTCAAGGCCGAGCGGCGCCGCGAGCTCTCCGACGACAACTGATCCGCAGCCGCATCACCGCGGCGGCAGAGCCACAGGCCCAGCTCGGGCGGCAGCGGACAGGTCCTGGTCCTGACCGAGCCACCGGGGACCGCTGACGACGACCTCCACGACCACGTCGGCGTCCTCGACCGTGCAGGAGTCGAGGGTCGCGCCATTGACCTCGGCGACGGATCCCGCGGCCCCACAGGGATCGCCGTCATGTCGGGCGAGCACCTGCGCGCCGGCCAGCGCGGCGAGGTCGGCGGCGGCCTGCGCGCGACGGTGAGCCGCGACGATCGCTCCCACCACCCCCGTGGCCGCACCGACGAGGAGCAGGACCCCGGCCATCGCGACCACCAGCACGGCGGCGGCACCCCGCTCGCTGCGCTCCGCCGAGACGCACCGGCCAGTCACGAGCCGGCGTCCTGTTCGAGCACCGCGACTGATTCCGCGTTCAGCGTGGGAGCCGCGACCGCGCCGAAGATCCCGCCGGGGCCGGACATGCGCCCCCGCGCTCGGGCCGTCACCCGATCACCGGACACCGTCACCGTGACCCGGACTCCGGCCGGCGCGATCTGTTGGGCCACCTGCACGGCGCGTGCGGTGTCATCTCCGCGAGCCACCGCACGTGCTGCCTCACGCGCGGCGTCGACCGTCCGGACCTGCGCGACCGCCACCGCCAGGAGCCACACGAGCCCGGCGGTCACGGCCAGCAGGATCGGCAGGGTGAGGGCGAGCTCCGCCGTCACGGCGCCTCGCTGCGACCGCGACCGCCGGGGCCGGGTCATGACAGGCCCAGCAGGCTCAGCACGTGGTCGAAGAGGGTCTTGATCAGCTTGTTGCCGAAGTCGCCGCTCAACAGCTTGAAGAGGAGGCCCGCGAAACCAGCCCCGGCCGCGGTGGCGACGGCGTACTCCGCGGTCGTGACGCCCCGCTCGTCCACGTTCGCGTCCTGAGTGGACCTGCTCGTGCGGGTCCGGTCAGCGATCTCGATCACCGTGGCTGTCATGGTCACTCCATCCGTCCGCAGCCGCCCGATGCGGCTGTCGGACCCGATCCTGCGCCGCTGCGTCGACCGGGTGTCCCCACCGCAGATCAGCCTGTGGAGGACGCCTGTGGACATCGCGGACGGTGGAGAACCAACGGCTCCCGCCACAACCGATGTGACAGGTGAGGACAAAGTCCCGAGCTCCCGACGAGCCTCCCAACAACGACGAGCGGCATCGCGTCGTCAGGCGTATGATGGGTCTTGAGCGGGGCGGCCTCGGTGTTAACCGGGGATACGCCCCGCTCGTTCATTCCAGCGCAATCCGGAGCAGTCGTCCGCCAGACATCAACCACAGCCGACCGATCTTGCGATGCGCGCCCAGGTTGTAGGTGCGCAGGGCAGCGATGCCAGCCTCGGACGGTTCTGCTTCTCCGATGTCGACGATGACGTTCACGGCAGTGATGCTTCGCTTGTTCTTTTCGGCCGCCTTGGCGATCTGACGAGCGATGTGCCGCGCATCGGCCGTCGTAGAAGGCATCAACGCCTTGTGCTCGACCGGGAGGTTCTCCGGGAGAGCGGCGTCGTACTCGCGGCTGGAGTGCCAGACGAAGTCGTTGGTCGGCAAAGTCCCCACCTCGTCGGACCCGGAGCCCCCATCGGGATCCACGAGATCCGCTGGCCGAGGCCGACGACCATCCGCTCAGCAAAGCGCACCTCCGCCGGCTCCAGCTGCTCGCCGCTGGCAGTGAAGCTTGCGCCCTCGAGCGCATCCTGTCGGGCAAGCCATTGAGCCGCGTCCTGCTCCCGAGCGGCCAAGGGGCCTCAGGACGCGACGATCGTGCCGGCCAGCGACACCGCC
>JASLDK010000403.1 GCA_030145945.1 Nocardioides sp. | reverse complement strand
ATGCGGTTGGCCTCGAGCACGAGCGCCACCGCGTCGTCGTACCGCTGGCCGTTGAGGGCGACGGGGCGGCCGGCCTCGAAGGAGACGGTGACGTCCTCGGACTCGATCGCAACCGACGGGTCCCAGAACTTGACGCCCATGTTCGGCTCGACGATCTCGAGAGAGGCGTCAAGATGCTCGGGCACCTTGGCCTCGTGAGTGGCGCCCCAGATGTTGGCGTCGGTGGAGTAGGCCTTCTCCGTGGCGTCGCGGTAGGGCAGGTTGTGGGCAACCAGCCACTCGGACATCTCGTGACGACCGCCGAGCTCGGCGACGAACTGCTCGTCGAGCCAGGGCTTGTAGATCCGCAGCTCCGGGTTGGCCATCAGGCCGTAGCGGTAGAACCGCTCGATGTCGTTGCCCTTGTAGGTCGAGCCGTCACCCCAGATGTTGACGTCGTCGGCCTGCATGGCGCGCACGAGCATCGTGCCCGTGACCGCACGGCCCAGCGGAGTGGTGTTGAAGTAGGCCTTGGCGCCCGAGCGGATGTGGAAGGCGCCGCACGCCAGCGCGGCGAGACCCTCCTCGACCAGTTGGGGCTTGATGTCGACGGCGCGGGCGATCTCGGCGCCGTACTGCTTCGCACGCGCGGGCACACCCTCGATGTCGGGCTCGTCGGGCTGACCGATGTCGGCGGTGTAGGTGCACGGGATCGCACCCTTGTCACGCATCCACGCCACCGCGACGGAGGTGTCGAGGCCGCCGGAGAAGGCGATACCGACGCGCTCTCCCTGGGGAAGGGAGGTCAGGACCTTGCTCAACTCTGTGGTTCCTTTCGAGTGTCGCCCTCGGCGAGTGCGGTGAACTTGTGGGCCAGGGCGTCTCCCCCGGCTGGATCGCGCCCGATCACGAGAACGGTGTCATCACCGGCGATCGTGCCGAGCACCGGGTTGTCCGGACCGAGCTCGACCTTGTCGATCGCGCTGGCCAGGAACTGCGCGGCGCCCGGCGGGGTGCGCAGGACGACCAGATTGGCGCTCGCCTCGGCGCTCACCAGCAGCTCGGAGGCGAGACGGGCGAGACGGTGCTGGGCCGCAGCACTCTCCCCCGCCACCGGTGACCGATTGCCACCCTCGGCGGGAACGGCATAGACCAGTCCCCCACTGGCGGAGCGGACCTTGACGGCGTCGAGCTCGACGAGATCACGGCTCAGCGTTGCCTGGGTGACGTGCACACCACGATCACCCAGCAGATCGGCGAGCTCCGGCTGCGAACGCACCTCGCGGGTCTCCAGGAGCTCGATGACGATCGCCTGACGGGCGTTCTTCGTCATCGGGGTGAGGGCGTGCTCGCTCATGTCGTGACCGCTCCGGCTCAGGAACGCTTGCCCTGGAGCCAGGCCATGACGGCCTTCTGGGCGTGGCGGCGGTTCTCGGCCTCGTCCCACACCACGCTCTGTGGACCGTCGATGACCTCGGCGGCGATCTCCATCCCGCGGTACGCCGGCAGACAGTGCATCACGATCGCGTCAGCCTCTGCTTCGGCGACCAGATCGGGCGTGAGCGACCAGGGCCCGAAGACCGCGCGCCGCTCGGACGCCTCGTCCTCCTTGCCCATCGACACCCAGGTGTCGGTGATGAGGATGTCGGCACCGGCCACTGCTGCCACCGGATCGGCGACCGCGGTGCCGGAACCGCCGGTGGCGGCACCGATCTCGTTGGCACGGGCGAACATCGCCTCATCGGGGACGTAGCCGTCGGGACCGCTGATCCGGACGTGCATCCCGGCGGTGGCGCCCGCCAGGAGCCACGAGTTGCCCATGTTGCAGGCGCCGTCGCCGAGGAAGGCAGCGGTGAGACCGGCCAACGAGCCCTTGTGCTCGCGGATCGTGAGCAGGTCCGCGAGCAACTGGCAGGGGTGGAAGTCGTCAGTGAGTGCGTTGATGACGGGGACGTCGGCGTACGCGGCCATCTCGTCCAGGTTGCTCTGGGCGTAGGTCCGCCACACGATCTGGGAAGCCTGTCGACCGAGCACCCGGGCGACGTCAGCCACCGACTCGCGCTTACCGATGCCGGCCAGCATGCCGTCGATGAGCATCGGGTGGCCGCCGAGCTCGGCGATCCCGGCAGCGAAGCTGGTCTGGGTGCGCAGAGTCGGCTTGTCGAAGATCATTGCGACGGTGCGCGGCCCGGCGAGGGGCTGGTGGTCGTAGGGCTCGGACTTGAGCCTGGCCGCGAGGTCGAGGATCTCGCCCTGCTCGGCCGGAGTCAGGTCGTCGTCGCGAAGGAACGAGCGCATCATGCTGAGGCTCCTGTCGAGTCGAAGGCGTGGTCGAGGATCAGGGGCCACGCGGCAGCGAAGGCCGCAACGTCGGCGTCGGTGAGATTGAGCGCGGGCGCCATCCGGATCCGGTCCGGGGTCGGGGCGTTGACGATGAAGCCTGCGTCCTGGGCCGCGGTCACCACCTCGGCCGACCGCGGCTCCGCCAGGGTCAGGCCGACCAACAGGCCTTCGCCTCGGGTCTCGACCACGCGGCTGTCGGCTCCCGCAGCATTCTTGAGCGCGATGCCCTGCGCGATCGTGTGGCCGAGCAGGTCGTCCTCGGCGATCACCTCGAGCACCGCAAGTGCCGCAGCCGCGGCGACCGGGTTGCCGCCGAAGGTCGTGCCGTGGTTGCCGGGGTCGAACATCTTGCCTGCCCCGTGGGTGGCCAGGCAGACACCGATCGGGATGCCGCCGGCGAGACCCTTGGCGAGCGTCACGATGTCGGGTGTGACCGGGGCATCGACCAGCGCAGGGTTCTGGTGGGCGAACCAGGTCCCGGTGCGACCGACTCCGGTCTGGATCTCGTCGAGCCAGAGCAGGGCGCCGTTCTCGTGGGCGATCCGCTGCGCGGTCGGCAGGTAGTCCCGCGGTGGCACGATGACCCCGGCTTCGCCCTGCACCGGCTCCATCAGGACGGCCGCGGTGTCCCGGTCGACGGCCGCTTCGAGTGCCGCCGCATCGCCGTACGGGACGAAGACGACGTCGCCGGGGAGCGGCTCGAAGGGCTCGCGGTAGGCGGCCTTGGAGGTGAGCGCGAGGGCGCCCATCGTGCGGCCGTGGAAGGAACCCTCGGTGGCAACGATCTTGGTGCGACCCGTGCGCCGGGTCAGCTTGAAGGCTGCCTCGTTGGCCTCGGCACCTGAGTTGGTGAAGAACGCCCGCGCCTCGGTGCCGAGCAACTGGATCAATCGCTCAGCAAGGGTGATCTGTGGTGCGCTGGCGAAGAAGTTGGAGATGTGACCGAGCGTCTGCAGCTGCTCGGTGACCGCAGCGACCAACCGGGGGTGGGCGTGGCCGAGCGCGTTGACGGCGATCCCGCCGAGGAGGTCGACGTACTCGCGACCGTCGGCATCCCACACATGCGATCCCTCGCCCCGGACCAGCACCGTCTTGGGCGGCCCGAAGGTGTTCATCAGCGCGCCGGTGTAGCGATCGGTCCACTCGACGGTGCTCGGTGCGCTCACTTGGTCACCACCTTGCCGGCCGACCTGGCCTTGCGGGTCTTGGTGGTGACACCCGGGAGCACCTGCGTGCCGACACCCTCATCGGTGAAGAGCTCGAGCAGGACTGCGTGGGCCTGGCGGCCATCGACCACCGTCGCCCGCTTCACACCGTCGCGAACCGCCTGCAGGCAGGCGCTCATCTTGGGGATCATGCCGCTCGCCAGGGTGGGGAGGATCTCCTCCAGGGCCTCTGGGCTGATCTCGCCGATGACCTCCTCCGGGTCGGGCCAGTCAAGGTAGAGGCCCTCGACGTCGGTCAGGATGAGGAGCTTCTCGGCACCCAACGCGGCTGCGAGTGAAGCCGCGGCGGAGTCGGCATTGACGTTGTGGACGACCCCGTCGATGTCGGGAGCGACACTGGAGACGACCGGGATCCGCCCCGCCTCGATCAGGTCGAGGACCGCCTCGGGACGGACGTGAGCGACCTCGCCCACCAGTCCGAGATCGACCTCCTCGCCGTCGACGATCGTGCCCGTCTGCTCGGCCGTGAACAGGTGGGCGTCCTCGCCGGACAAGCCCACTGCGAGCGGACCGTGCTCGTTGATCAGGCCGACCAGCTCGCGCTGCACCTGGCCGACCAGCACCATCCGGACGACATCCATCGCCTCGGGCGTGGTGACCCGTAGACCTCCGCGGAACTCCGACTCAATGCCGAGCCGGTCGAGCATCGTCGAGATCTGGGGGCCGCCACCGTGCACGACCACCGGGCGGAAGCCAGCGAGTCGGAGGAACGCGATGTCCTCGGCGAACGCACGCTTGAGGGCGTCGTCGGTCATCGCGTTGCCGCCGTACTTGATGACGACGACCTTGCCTGCGTAGGCCTTCAACCAGGGCAGGGCGCCGGCGAGTGTCTCGGCCTTGAAGGGGTCCGGCTTGCCCGGAGTCTCGTTCTTCATGAGGAGTATGCGCTGTTCTCGTGAACGTAGGCGTGGGTCAGGTCGTTGGTCCACACGGTGGCTTCGGCCTGCCCGGCCTTGAGGTCGATGGTGACGGTGACCTTGCGGTCGGAGAGGTCGACCAGGGCCGGATCCTCGGCGGGAGTGCTGTTGCGACAGACCCAGACGTCGTTCATCGCGACATCGAGATTCGCGGGGTCGAACGAGGCCTGCGTGGTGCCGACCGAGGCGAGCACCCGTCCCCAGTTGGGGTCCTTGCCGAAGACGGCGGCCTTGAACAGGTTGCTCCGGGCGACGCTGCGACCGACTTCGACGGCGTCGTCCTCGGAGGCGGCATTGATCGTGGTGATCGCGATCTCGTGGTCAGCGCCCTCGGCGTCGGCGAGGAGTTGCTTCGCGAGCTCGGTGCAGAGCTCGGTCAACGCAGCGGTGAAGTCGTCGAGGGTCGGGGTGACCCCGGACGCACCGCTCGCCATCAAGGTGACCGTGTCGTTGGTGGACTGACAGCCGTCGGAGTCGAGCCTGTCGAAACTGACCCGGGTCGCCGCGCGGAGGGCGGCGTCGAGTTCGGCGGCGGGGACGACAGCGTCCGTGGTGATGACGACCAGCATCGTGGCGAGCGCGGGAGCGAGCATGCCCGCGCCCTTGGCCATGCCGCCGATCAACCAGCCTGCATCGCCGGGGCCATGGACAACGACCTGCTTGCTGACCGTGTCGGTCGTCATGATCGCCTCGGCCGCGTCGTTGCCGCCGTCAGCGGAGAGCCGTGCGTGCAGGGTGCCGACGCCGTCGAGGAGTTTCTGGCGATCGTTGACCAGGCCGATCAGGCCGGTGGAGCAGACAACCACGTCGCCGGCGGCGATGCCGACGAGTTCGCCGACCTTCTCCGCGACCTGGTGGGTCGTCTGGAAGCCCTCGGGCCCGGTGTAGCAGTTGGCGCCACCAGAATTGAGGACGACGGCACGCACGACGCCGTCCTTGGCGACCTGCTCGCTCCACAACACCGGGTTGGCCTTGCAGCGGTTGCTGGTGAAGACGGATGCGGAGTCGAACGCGGGCCCCTCGTTCACGACGAGGGCGAAGTCCTTCTTGCCGGTCGACTTCAGCCCGATCGGGGCACCTGCGGCGACGAAGCCGGCGGGATGGGTGACGCTCATGGTTGTTCTGGTTCCTTCAGGGTCTCAGGCAGGGACGGCGGGGGCGACGCTGTGCCCCGATCGTCGCCAGGCCTCCTCGGCCTTGTCCGCCATTCCTGTCGGAACCAGGATCCAGTCGGTGTCGAAGGTCGAGAGCGTGAAGACCGGGATCGCACCCTCCGCCAGCGGGGCCAGCAGTGCGACGAGAATGCCGACCGCCGACAGATCCAGTTGGCCGTCGACGCAGAACGCGGTGAGTGGTTTCTGGTGCCGGGCCTTCTTCGGCACACTGCGCCCCGCGCACACCAGCGACGTCTCGTTCGCGGTCGCGGTGATCGAGAAGATCGAGGAGGACTCCGCCCACATCGGGATCTCGGCGCCGGCGGGGAGCCGGACGACAGCGAGCGTCTCCGGGTAGCGGGAGAGGGAGTACGTCGCGGGCTCGGCCTGCTCGGTGGACTCGGACTGCTGCTCGATCTGGTCACTCATGGTGCCATTCCTACCGTCGTCAGGCCCGTGGTCTCGTCGAGACCCAGGGCGAGGTTCATGCACTGCACGGCGGCGCCGGCGGTGCCCTTGGCGAGATTGTCCATGGCACCGACCGCGACGAGCCGTCCGGCAATCTGGTCCACGGTCACCTGCAGGTGGACGGCGTTCGAGCCCAGGACCGACTGCGTCTGCGGCCACTGGCCGGTCGGCAGGACGTGGATGAACGGCTCGTCGGCGTACGCCTCGGCGTAGACGGCGTGGGCCTGCTCCGCCGTCACCAATCCGGCGAGCGGCGCGGAGCAGGTGGCGAGGATGCCACGGGACATGGGGACGAGCAGCGGGGTGAAACTCACCCGGACGCTGGCGGGCCCGCCGGCCGCGAGCTTGCCGAGGTTCTGGGTGATCTCCGGGGTGTGCCGGTGGACGCCGCCAACGCCGTACGCGCTGGCGCTGCCCATCACCTCGCTGCCGAGCAGGTGGGTCTTGGCGGCCTTGCCGGCGCCGCTGGTGCCGGACGCGGCAACCACGACCACATCGGGGACGATCAGGCCCGCTGCGACGGCAGGCGCAAGGGTCAGCGAGGAGACCGTCGGATAGCAGCCCGGAACGGCGATGCGCTTGGCTCCCTGGAGAGCCGCCCGGTTGCCGGGAATCTCGGGAAGGCCGTAGGGCCAGGTGCCGGCATGGGCGCTGCCGTAGAACTGCTCCCAGGCGGCAGCGTCCTCGAGCCGGAAGTCGGCGCCGCAGTCGATGACGACGACGCCGGGGTTCTGGGCGGTGAGCTCCTCGGCGAGCGCACCGGACTGGCCGTGCGGCAGGCCGAGGAAGACGACGTCGTGGCCGGCGAGCACCTCGATCGTGGTCGGCTCGAGCACGCGGTCGGCGAGCGGGAGCAGGTGGGGCTGGAGGACGCCGAGGCGCTCCCCCGCGTTGCTGCCCGCGGTGACCGCACCGATCTCGACCCCGGAATGACCGAGCAGCAGCCGCAGCACCTCACCTCCGGCGTACCCGCTGGCGCCGGCGACGGCGACCCTCACCTTGCTCATATGCATGAACATACAGGGTTGTGCATGAAACCGCGACAGCGCCCCGCTGAAACCGGGATGAAAGCGGTGCCCGGCACGCTCGCAGCCATGAACGACATCCTCCACCCTCCCGCAGCGGGACGCGACCTCGCGGTCGACGCCAGCGGCCTGGTGAAGACCTTCGGGAACTTCACCGCCGTCGACGGTGTCGACCTGCAGGTCGCCCGCGGCGAGGTCTTCGGCGTGCTCGGGCCCAACGGCGCCGGAAAGACCACGACCTTGTCCATGCTCGCCACACTGCTGCCCATCGACAAGGGACACGCCTCGATCTTCGGTGTCGACGTGGCTGGCGAGCCCCATCGGGTGCGACAACTCCTCGGCGTCACCGGCCAGTACGCATCCGTCGACGAGAACCTCACCGCCACCGAGAATCTCGTGCTCTTCGCGCGGCTGCTCGGGCACCGACGGCAGAGCGCGACCACGATCGCCGCCGACCTGCTGGAGCGCTTCGGACTCACCGAGGCCGCCACCCGGCAGATCAAGAACTTCTCCGGCGGCATGCGGCGCCGGCTCGACCTGGCCGCATCGCTGATCGCGCGTCCACCGCTGATCTTCCTCGACGAGCCGACCACCGGCCTCGACCCGCGCACCCGCGGCCAGATGTGGGACACCATCCGCGAGCTGGTCGCGCAGGGCTCGACGATCCTGCTGACGACGCAGTACCTCGACGAGGCCGACCAACTGGCCGACCGGATCGCGGTCATCGACGCCGGGCGCAAGGTCGCCGAGGGTACGCCGGAGCAGCTCAAGGCGGGCGTGGGGTCCTCGACCCTGCACCTGCGGTTGGCCGATCGCGACCAGACCGCGGCTGCAGCCGTGGTCGTCGAGCGGGCGCTCGGCGAGGCACCGGTGCTCACCCCCGAGGCCGGTGGCCTCAACGTGCCGCTGGCCCATGCCGACCGGGCCGGCGACGTGCTGATCGCGTTGCGCCAGGCCGAGTTGTCGATCACCACCGCGACCGTGCGCCAGCCCACGCTCGACGAGGTGTTCCTGGCGCTGACCGGGCACCACAGCGAGTCCCACGACAACGACGACAACGAGGAGGTGGCGCGATGAGTGCGCTCACCGAGATCCACCCGGCGGTCGGCGTACCGCTGCCGCCGGCGGAGCTCGCCGCCCGGCCCACGCTGCGCGACACCATCGACCAGACCCTGGCGATGGCGTGGCGCTCGACCAAGAAGATGCGCCGCAACCC
>JASLDK010000391.1 GCA_030145945.1 Nocardioides sp. | reverse complement strand
ACGACGGTCGCACCCTTGGCAGCGAGCGCGCGGGCGGCGGCGGCACCGATGCCCGATGCACCGCCGGTGACGATGGCAGAGGATCCGTTGAGTTCCATGCTCCGGAGCATAGAAGTCCTGCTCGACAGTGACAGCATCGGTGTCACCGTCAGAGACGATCGACGATCAGAGGTCCGTCGTACCCTCGGCCACGACCACCGCCGGGCCGGTCATCAGGACCCGGTCGTCGGCCGTCCAGGTGATCCGCAGCGTCCCGCCCGGCAGATCGACCTGGTACGCCGTGTCGCGGGGTGCGGCGTCAGCGAGTGCTGTGGCGACCATGACGGCACATGCGCCGGTGCCGCAGGATCGCGTCTCCCCCGATCCCCGCTCGTGGACGCGCATCGCGACGTGCTGGGGTCCCCGGCGCACGACGAACTCGACGTTGACCCCGGCGGGATAGACGGCCGGGTCGTGGGTGGGCGCGTCGAGGAGCGGGCCGACATCGCGCAGATCGGCGCCCGGGCCGAGGAGGGCGACCGCGTGCGGGTTGCCCATGTCGACGTGCAGGGCCGGCCATTCCTGGGTGCCGATGGCGACGGAGGTCTGGTCGAGCACCTTGGGCATCCCCATGTCGACCGTGATCTCGCCGTCAGCGGATCCCCCGGCGAAGGTCAGCACCTTGATCCCGGCGCGGGTCGCGACCGGCACCTGCCCCGCCGGATCGACGAGCCCTTGCTGGGCGAGGTGGCGGCCGAAGACGCGGACGCCGTTGCCGCACATCTCCGAGACGGAGCCGTCGGCGTTGCGATAGTCCATGAACCATTCCGCGCCGCCGTCGGCGACTCCTTGGCCCACACCGGCGTCGCCGATCGCTGCCGTGCGGATGACCCGGAGCACACCGTCACCACCGATGCCGGCACGGCGGTCGCACAGCGCGCGCACACGCTCGGCGCTCAACGAGCCGTGGACGGTGCCGTCGGGGTCCGGCAGGAGGACGAAGTCGTTCTCGGTGCCGTGGCCCTTGAGGAAGGGATACACGGGGCAAGCCTACCTAGAGGAGATCGGACCGGCGGTCCTCCAGCAGCGGCCCGTCCACCTCGTAGCGCGCTGTCACGAACGCACCGTTGCGCGCGGTCTCCACGAGCCGCAGGTCCAGACGACGCGGCAGCAGCGGGCGTCCGGCGCCGAGCACCACGGGTGCGATCGACACGATCACCTCGTCCAGCAGCCCGGCGTCCGCGAACTGTCCCGCCACGTCACCGCCGCCGACCACCCAGACGTCCCGCTCCCCCGCAGCAGCGCGCAGATCGTCGTACACCTCGGTGACCGGGCCACGCCCGAAGCGCACGTCGGCACCTTCGAGGAACGGCAGTTCGCGAGAGGTCAGCACCCAGGTGGGCTGGTCGTAGAACCACTTCTCACCCGACTCCGCAAGATGGTCCAGCACCCAGAGGTACGTCGTCGCGCCCATCACCAACGAACCGACCGTCTCGATGAATGCCCCGTAGTTCTGGGGTCCTGACTCGTCGAGGTCCTGTCGCATCAACCAGGCGAGCGAGTCGTCGGGGTCGGCGAGGAAGCCGTCGAGCGTGGTCGCGGTGTAATAGATCGTCGCCATGCGTCCAGTGTGCCGTGCACCTGGCCGATCAGGGCTTGTCGAGCACCTCCGGGCCGAGCCACTTGCAGGCGATCAGCGCGAGCTCGAGGTCGAGACGCTCCTCGCCCAGGGGCTTGCCGCGGGCCTCGACCGCCCGATCCACCCGATATTTCACGGTGTTCTTGTGCAGGTGGACGCGTGCGGCGGTGGCGACATAGCTCTCCCGATCCTCCATGAACGCCAACAGCGTCTCCCGCAGCCGGGCTGCGCCGTCGGTGTCCTCGGCGAGGTCGCCGAGCGCCCTGCGCACCATGAGCCGGGTGGCCGGCAGGTCGCGGGCGAGCAGGGCTGCCGCCCGCACGGTCGGGTCCTCGAAGCCGATCACGTGGCCGACTGGATGGTGGCCGAGCTGGGCCACCTCGTACGCCGACGCGGCACCGTCGTACGTCGTCCGGAAGCCCTGCTCCCCGGCGCCGGGCGAACCGAGGGCGACGTGGACCTGCGCGTTGCTGCCGGCGAGAACGGCGTCGACGGTCGTGTTGAGCGCAGTGGCGTCGAGGTCGTTGGACCGTCCGATCGGCAGCCACGCCCAGGCCGACTCCCGATCCCGTGGAACGAACAGCGGCTGCCCCGACACCCCCAGATTCTGGGCGATCCGGCCCACGGTCGCCTCGATGGCGGCGAGGTCGTCGGCGCCGGGAGCAGTCCACAGGACAAGGCCGAGGTGGTGTTGCCGCAGCCGGTAGCCGAGAGCCGTCTCGGCCGCGGCGAGGTCGAGTCGTTCGCCGCGCAGCAGTGCTTCGACCGTCTCGCGTTGCACGGCGCTGCGGTGGGCGAGCCAGCGCTCGCGCTCGTCCTGGTAGGCGCCGATCACGTCCTCGGAGACGGCGTCGACATATTGGAAGGAAAGGTCGGTCAACAGGTTCGTCGTCTGCAGGGCGAGTGCGGCGTCATCGATGCGCCGCACGATCTCGTCGTTGGCCCAGCGCAGGATCAACTGCTGACCGAGCCGATAGGCACGCAACAGCGCGCTGGGCGAGGTGCCGCGCTGAGCAAGCCGGCGGGCATATTCGACGGCAGCGGACGGCGCTCGGATCTCGTCGATCGGCACATGTCCGCGCAGGAGGTGGGCCAGCGTCTCGAGGTTGGCGCCTGAACTGCCGTTGAGCAGGTCCACGAGCGTCGGGTCCTTGGGCAGCTCCGCGATCCGCTCCCCGAACTGCTGCACCAGATGCTCAGTCAGCTCGACCCGACGCTCGGCGAGCAGGACCGCAACACCGTGCAGTTCGTCCTCAGCGGTCGACATACAACTCTCCCT
>JASLDK010000381.1 GCA_030145945.1 Nocardioides sp. | reverse complement strand
AGGGCGAGGCCCTCGCCCTGCCACGGAACTGCCTCGATCGCGCCGGACACCGAGTTGCGACGGAAGAGCACGTTGCTGGCGCCGGACAGGTCGGCCGCCTTCACGACGCGGGCCTCCTTGCCGGGCTCGAGCACCGTGAAGGCGGCCGACCTGTCCGGCGCCAGCAACGTGCTCTTCCGTCGCAACTCGGTGTCCGGCGCGATCGAGGCAGTTCCGTGGCAGGGCGAGGGCATCGCCCTCAACGCGGCACTGCACGCCAACTGACGACCAGATGACGCAGGCGTGAAGCGAACCGTCGCGACGATGGTGGTGGGCATCGCCGTCGTCGTGACCGCCGTCGCGATCGGCCTGGGCGTCCTGCGCACCTCCGACCGGATCGTCGGCGGCCCGAGCGGCGACTGCACTGTGCTGGTGGCCGACCACGTGGTCCGCGTCAGCGGCGAGCAGGCCGAGAATGCATCGTTGATCGCCTCGATCGCCGTACGCCGGGGTCTGCCCGCTCGTGCCGTCTCCATCGCGTTGGCGACGGCCTATCAGGAGTCCAAACTGCAGAACCTGGACTACGGCGACCGCGACTCGTTGGGTCTCTTCCAGCAGCGGCCGTCCCAGGGGTGGGGAACCCGCAAGCAGATCCTCGACCCGGTCTATGCCACCAACCGGTTCTATGACGCGCTGGTGCGCATCAAGGGCTACGAGTCGATGGAGATCACCGTCGCCGCGCAGGCCGTGCAGCGCTCCGCCTTCCCCGGCGCCTATGCGGACCACGAGGCCGACGGTCGCGCCCTCGCCTCCGCGCTGACGGGGCACTCCCCTGCCGCCTTCAGCTGTGACCTCGCTGGCGGCGCTCCCTCCAGTGGGGCGTCGGTCGGAGCGTCGGGTCTGACACCCCGGGCCGACGCCGTACGGGTGGGTCTCCTGGAACGCTTCGGCCGCCTCGACCTCGCTGAGGCGTCGGGCGACGGAACCCGGGTCGAGGTGTCGGTCCCCGGCTCGAAGGCAGGAATCGCCCGCGGGTGGGCGATGGCGCACTGGGCCGTTGCCAACGCGGCTCGCCTGCAGGTCCGCACGGTCCGCTTCGACGGACAGACCTGGTTGGCGGGGCGTGATGGCTGGCGCGCCGACGAGACGCCGGATGTCATGGGGAGGGTCCGCGTCGACGTCTTCGGCTGATTCCCGTTGGGTCAGGCGGAGGTTGTCCACATGCACCCCGATATCAGGCCGCGCATATTGCCGTATGCGCGTACGATCGAGGCATGGACCGGATCACGATGACCGTCGACGACGAGGTCGGCAACGCCATCCGCAAGGCCGCCGCCGAGCAGGGCGAGTCGGTGAGCGCGTGGATGGCTGAGGCTGCGAAGGCTCGCGTTCGCAACCACCTCCTCGGGCAGTTCCTCGACGAGTTCGAGGCTGAGAACGGTGCCTTCACCGAGGAGGAAATGGCCAGGGCGCGGGCGATCTTCCGCCGCAAGCCAGGGCGCTGGAGTGAGGGTGCGACATCATGACCCTCGTGTTGGACGCGGGTGCGCTCCTCGCCGTCGAATGGCGCAATCGGGATGTGGTCTCAGCCATCCGAGCGGCCCACGACGAGGGGATCCCTGTCCGCCCCGGCAGCGGAGCAGTCACTCAGACCTGGCAAAACGGCGCCCGGCAGGGGCGCCTGGCCCGGGCACTACGAGGCATCGACGAGCGTCCCATCGATGCCAGCGCCTCCCGTCGGATCGGGCGCCTCTTGGCCGATTCCGGCACGAGCGACGTTGTCGATGCCCACGTCGCCACCCTCTGCGAGCCCGATGCGGTCGTGCTGACCTCCGATCCGGAAGACCTCGACCATCTGCTGGCGCAACTCGGTCAGCCGGTGACGATCACACGCGTGTGAGCCTGCTTGCGGCGGCGGCGATCCGCTCGTCTGTCGCGGTGAGCGCTACCCGCACGTGGTGCGAGCCCGCGGCGCCGTAGAACGCACCGGGCGCCACGAGGATGCCCTGGGCCGCGAGGTCGGCGACCATCTGCCAGCAGTCCGGGCCGTCTGGCCCCTTGGTCGTCCACAGGTAGAGCGACGCCTCGGAGTGCTCGATGGCGTAGCCCGCGGACTCCAGCGCCGCGCGCAACGTCGTACGCCGGGCGCGGTAGCGCTCGTGCTGCTCGGCGACGTGGGCCTCGTCGCCGAGGACCGCGGCCATGGCGTGCTGCTGGGGCGCCGGCATCATCAGACCGAGGTTCTTGCGCACCGCCAGCAACTCTGCGATCACGTTGCTGTCACCGGCGACGAAGGCGCAGCGATAGCCCGCGAGGTTGGAGCGCTTCGAGAGCGAGTGCACGACGAGGATGCCCTCGCTCGACCCGCCCGAGATGTCCGGGTGCAGGACGGAGAACGCCTCGCCCTCCCAGACGCAGTCGAGGTAGCACTCGTCGGAGACGAGCAGCACGCCGCGCTCACGGCACCAGTCGACGACCTTCTTGAGGTGGTCCTTCGGGAGCACCCGGCCGGACGGGTTCGAGGGCGAGTTGACCCACAGCAGTTTGGGCGTCTCGGGACCGAACGAGGTGAGCGCGTCGGTCGCCAGCGCACGGGCGCCGACGAGGGCGGCGCCGACCTCGTAGGTCGGGTAGGCCAGGGCCGGATAGCCGATCAGGTCCCCCGCCCCCAGCCCGAGGTACGACGGCAGCGAGGCGATGAACTCCTTGGACCCGATCAACGGCAGCACGTTGTCGAGGCCCAGGCCGGTGACACCGTGGGTGCCGGCGAGCCAGTCGACGACGGCCTGGCGAACCTCTGAGGTCCCGATGGTCAGCGGATAGCCGGGCGAGTCGACGGCGGCGGCGAGGGCAGCCCGGGCAACCTCGGGCGTCGGGTCGACCGGGGTTCCGATCGACAGGTCGACGATGCCGTCAGCGTGGGCGCGCGCCTGATCGGCGTACTGCGTCAGCTTGTCCCAGGGGAAGTCGGGCAGCCGGCCCGACACCGGGCCGGCGGACCCCACGGTCAGTTGACCCATTCAGTGATCGGTGTTCTGCGGGTCGAGGCCCGCCACGAACTCGGCGTCCTTGTCGATCTCACCCATTTTGGCGGCACCGCCGGGCGAGCCGAGGTCGTCGAAGAACTTGACGTTGGCGTCGTAGTAGTCCTTCCACTCCTCCGGCACGTCGTCCTCGTAGAAGATCGCCTCGACGGGGCAGACCGGCTCGCACGCACCGCAGTCGACGCACTCGTCGGGGTGGATGTAGAGCATCCGCTTGCCCTCGTAGATGCAGTCGACCGGACACTCATCGACGCACGCGCGGTCCTTAACATCGACGCACGGCTGCGAGATGATGTAGGTCATCGGTTCCTCCTGGACCAGGGCTTCGAGCTGGATGAACACGAAAGTGTTTCGTGTTGCGGCTCAGCCTAGTATCCCGACCGTGTCCGATGTGCGCAGCCCCCCCGATCTGGGACGGCATCTTCTCGGTCCGCACGTCGTGGGCCAGCGGGTCGTCGTACGCCGTCTCGTCCACGGGGAGACCGGACCCACCGGTGGTCCCGCGTTCACGGACCTGCTGGGCGTGTGCCTGTCGTGGACGTCGGAGGGCTGCGTCGTGCAACCGGAGGATGGTCCAGCGATCAGCATCGCGCTCGCCGACATCGTGTCCGGCAAGCCCGTCCCACCGCGCCCTTCCCCACGCCAGCGGGTCGGCGTGCGCGAGTCGGAGAGGCGTACGGCGGGCCTGTTCGCCGGTCTCGAAAGGGTTCCGCTCGGCGAGTGGGAGCTGCGGTCCGAGCCTGCGCCGACCGGCCGGTTGCGCAAGCGCGCCAACTCGTGCTTGGCGATCGGCGATCCCGGCGTACCGGTCGCCGAGGCACTCGCACAGGTGACGGCCTTCTATGCGGCGCGGTCGCGCGATCCGCTGGTGCAGGTCGAGGCTGGGTCTGCGATCGAGGACGAGGTGCGCGGGCTGGGCTGGCTGGACCTCGGGTACGGCGAGTCGCAGTTGCGGCTCGCCGGGATCTCACAGATCCGGCGAGCGCTCGGCAGGCAGTCCGCTGCGGTGGACCTGGCGGTCGCCGGACAGCGGGCCGTTGCGACCACCGGGACCGGCTGCGACCCACTGGCGGAGGCCGAGGCGACCATCGACGGGGACTGGCTCGGGATCCACGGGCTGACCGTCGAACCCGGACATCGGCGTCGTGGCCTGGCCTCGGCGGTGGTGGCCGAGTTGCTGGACTGGGGCACCGAGCAGGGGGCATTGACGGTGTGGCTGCACGTCGAGACCGGCAATGTCGGCGGGATCGCGTTCTGGGATGCACTGGGGTTCGCGCCCCACCACACCTGTCGCTACTACGCCCCCGCCAACTCGTGGAGCGCCTGACCGGTCAGCCGATAGGTGGTCCACTCATCCATCGGGGTGGCACCCACGGACTCGTAGAACTCGATCGACGGCGTGTTCCAGTCGAGCACCGCCCAGTCGACCCGGCGATAGCCGCGCTCCACGGCGATCCGGGCGAGCCCGACCAGCAGCGCCTTGCCGAGCCCGCTCCCCCGCTGGTCGGGCTGGACGTAGAGGTCCTCGAGGTAGATCCCCGGAACGCCGGTCCAGGTGGAATAGGTGCGGAACCACAGCGCCATGCCGACGACGTCATCGCCCGGATCACGCAGCGCCACCAGCACGCTGGCCACCGGATCGTCGCCGAAGAGCCACCGCTGCAGATCCGCCTCGGTGGTCTCGACTGCGTCCGGCTCACGTTCGTACTCCGCGAGTTCGCGGATCAACCGCAGGACGTCGGGGACGTCCTGCGGTGTCGCAGTCCGGATCCGGCCAGCCGCGTCGACGCCCTCAGCCACGCGCGAGGAAGTTGAGCAGGTCGTGGCGCGTGAGCACGCCGACCGGCTTGCCGTCCTCGTGCACCAGAACCGCATCGGCTGCTTCGAGCAGCGGCACCGCCGCGGTGGCGTCCTCGGTGGAGCCGATCGTCGGGAGGGCGGTCGACATGTGCTGTTCGACGGGATCGTTGAGCTTGGCCTTGCCGGTGAACAGCGCGTCGAGCAGCGCCCGCTCGGAGACGGATCCGGCGACCTCGGCCGCCACGATCGGCGGCTCGGCACGGACGACGGGCATCTGCGAGACGCCGTACTCCTCGAGGATCGCAACGGCCTCGGCAATGGTCTCGTTGGGATGGGTGTGCACGAGCGCCGGCATGCCCTGCGACTTGCCGCGCAGCACCTCGCCGATCGTCTGGGCCGGACGCGGCTGGCCGGTGCTGAAGCCGTACTGCGCGAGCCAGTCGTCGTTGAAGACCTTGCTGAGGTAGCCGCGACCGGAGTCGGGCAGCAGGACCACGATGATCGCGTCGTTGCGGCCCTCGGCGGCCAGCTCGTGGGCGAGCTGGCGGGCGGCGAAGGCGGCCATGCCGGACGATCCGCCGACCAGCATCTGCTCCTCGCGGGCCAGGCGCCGGGTGAAGGCGAAGGAGTCGGCGTCGGTGACCTCGATGACGCGGTCGGCCACGGTGCGGTCATAGGTGTCGGGCCAGAAGTCCTCGCCGACGCCCTCGACGAGGTAGGGGCGGCCGGTGCCTCCGGAGTAGACCGATCCGGCCGGGTCGGAACCGACGACGACGATCTGGGGGTTCTGCTCCTTGAGGTAGCGGCCGGTGCCGGAGATCGTGCCGCCCGTACCCATGCCGGTCACGAAGTGCGTGATCCGTCCCTCGGTCTGCTTCCAGATCTCGGGTCCGGTCTCCTCGTAGTGGGAGCGCGGGTTGTTCGGGTTGGAGTACTGGTCGGGCTTCCATGCGCCCGGCTGGCTGGCGAGGCGGTCCGAGACGTTGTAGTAGGAGTCCGGGTGCTCGGGAGCGACGGCCGTCGGGCAGACGACCACCTCGGCGCCGTACGCCTTGAGGACGTTGCGCTTGTCCTCACTCACCTTGTCCGGGCACACGAAGATGCACTGGTAGCCCTTCTGCTGGGCGACCATCGCCAACCCGACACCGGTGTTGCCGGACGTCGGCTCGACGATCGTGCCGCCGGGCTGCAACGCACCGGAGGCTTCGGCGGCCTCGATCATGCGCGAGGCGATGCGGTCCTTCACCGAACCGCCGGGGTTGAGGTATTCGACCTTCGCCAACACCAACGGTCCGTCGGCGGGCAGGTCCAGGGAACGGTTGAGCCGGACCAGCGGGGTGTTGCCGATCAGCTCCAGCAGGGACTCGACGTACTCCATGCGAACACCGTATCGGTCCCTCCGTAGGGTGAGGGCTGTGAGCAAGGCATCCGCAGCCCGAAAGCTCGCTTCCGCCGCGTTGTACGGCGGTGGCGGGCTGTCTGCGCTGGGTGCGGGTCTCTACGGCGTGCTGTCCGCGGAGGCCAAGTTGGCCCGCAAGACGATCGGGCCCGCTCTGGACGAGCCGCCGCCGGACGCGACCGGCTGGTATGGCCGCAACCGGCCCGGCCCGGCGATCCGGATCGCCCTCCTCGGCGACTCGAGCGCTGCCGGCTACGGGGTCGAGCGGGTCCAGCAGACGCCGGGCGCATTGATCGCCTCCGCCGTTGCTGAGCATGCGAACCGGCGGGTCTACCTGCGGCAGTTCTGCGTGGTGGGAGCCAAGTCCTCCGACCTCGCCGCGCAGGTTGACCGCGCCCTGCCGATCGAGCCCGACGTCGCCGTGATCCTGATCGGCGGCAACGACGTCACCCACACCGTGCGGCCCTCCCACTCGGTCCGCTCGCTGTCGGACGGCGTACGTCGCGTGATCGGCGCCGGTGGCACCGTCGTCGTCGGCACCTGCCCGGACCTCGGCACGGTCCAGCCGATCGCGCCTCCACTGCGTCAGATCGCCCGCGCCTGGTCACGCCGACTGGCCGCCGCCCAGACCATCGCCGTCGTCGAGGAGGGCGGCCGGACGGTGTCGCTCGGCGACGTTCTCGGTCCCGAGTTCGCGGCCGCCCCGGCGCTGCTGTTCGGCCCGGACCAGTTCCACCCGTCCGTGCAGGGCTATCAGGCGCTGGCCTCGGTGCTGATCCCCTCGGTGCTCGCCGCGATCGAGCAGGCTCCCGAGTCCGAGGGCGGCCTCGAAGCCTTCCGCGGAGAGGGCGTCCTGCCCGTCACCCGAGCGGCCCTCCAGGCCGTCAACGAGCCGGGGACCGAGCTCGGTGGCACCGAGGTCGGCGGCCGCCGGGCCGGCATGCGCGGCCTGTGGGTGGAGTTGCGCCACCGCCGCTCCCGCAACCACGTGCCCGGCGAAGCGCCCGACGAGCACGAGGGAACGCCCGCCGAGGAGTGAGTCCCGCAGACGAACGACGGCCCCGGACCCACCGAAGTGAGGCCGGGGCCGTCGCGCGTCCGATCGCCTAATCCTGCTGGAGGATCGCCAAGATGCGCAGCAGGTTGGTGTAGATCCAGACCAGGCTGACGAGGAGGGCGAAGGAGGCCCGCCACGACTCGCGCTCCGGAATGCCGTTGGCAATGCCCTGCTCGATGAAGTCGAAGTCGAGGATCAGCATGAAGACACCGAGCACCAGGCCACCGACCGCGAAGACGAGGCCGAGCGTGCCATTGTCGAAGAGTCCGACACCGTTGCCGAACAGACCGAGCACAAGCTCCATCAGGCTGAGCGCGACCATGCCGAACATCGCCGCGACCACGAAGGTGCGGAACTTCTGACCGACCTTGATGTCGAAGAACTTGTACGCCGCCAACGTGCCGGCAAAGGCCGCGAAGGTGCCGATCACAGCCTGGACGACGATGCCGCCCATTCCAGAGGAGGTCGCCCCGTAGACGGCGTCGTACAGCTTGCTCAGGCCGCCGAGGGCGACGCCCTCAGCCAAGGCGAAAGCGATCACGAGAGCCGGGCTGATGACGCGCTTGAAGGAGTTGACCAGGGACAAGATGAAGGCCACCCCTCCGCCGACAGCCATCGCGGCAGACACTGCCGGGATGGCTGACTTCGGGTCCGCGGCCAGATCGGGGGTGAGGAACCACGTCGCTGCAGCGGCGAGGATCGTGACGCCGAGAGTGATCGCCGTCGACTGGACGACCGAGTC
>JASLDK010000371.1 GCA_030145945.1 Nocardioides sp. | reverse complement strand
CTACTACGCCTACGCCGAGGAGAAGGCCAACGCGATCCTGGCGCTCGCCGAGAGCGAGGGCTACGACCTCGCCAACTCCTACGGCTACTCCGACTCGATCACCGACGTGCCGATGCTCGAGGTCGTCGGACATCCGCACGCCGTCAACCCCGACAAGGAACTGCGCAAGGTCGCCGCGGCCAAGGGCTGGCCGGTGCTGGTCTTCAACCGTCCCGTCGCCCTGCAGTCACGCCTCCACCTGCCCCCTCCTCGACCGACCCTGGCGGCGCTCGCCGTCGGCGGGGTGGTGGCCGTGGGTGCGGCGGTCTGGGTCAACGCCCGGCGGCGTGCACTCAGCGCCTGAGCCCGGGCGTCACCTCGACCGCCGCGAACAACACCGGCAAATGCAGGTGGCACCCGAGCCGTCAAGCGTCTCGGGTGCCACCGCTGACACGTGAACCTTGGCTACCAGGCGTGCACCATCAACAACTGCTCCGGAAGTCTTCCGGAATGCAAGCGCCCAATTCGGAAGGGTAGATCGCCGCGTGGGTACCTGGATCACGTGTTGCTCTTGAGTTGTTGAGTCCTTTGTACGCCGGTCCGGCGCGACCTTCAAGGGTTGTCTTTTCCTCGCTCCCGGGGAACTCTGGTCGGTTGGGGCCGGTTTCCGATCGCGGCTCCCACCCGGCTCATTCCGCGGGTCGCACCAGGGGGCTGGCCTCGGCCGCTGCTGACCATGCCTCGACCGCATAGAGCAGCCACGAGTGCATGCCCGCCGGGCTACCGCTCGCCCAGCCACGCAGGTTGGATTCGTACTCGGCGCGCAGGGCCAGGTGTGCCGCTTCCGGTACGACGAGCGACTTCTCGTCCACACCGCGCGAGGCCGCGACCAGACGCTCTGCGGCCCGGGCGACGATCCCGTTGTGGGATCCGAAGGGTGCTGCCGCCACCAGCTCCGCGTGGATGACGGCGGCCACGGCCAGGGCGGGCGCATCGGTCGGCGCGGTCATCAGTTCGGCGATGCCCCGCAGCCGTGACGCGGACTCGCCGTCGCGCGGACGGCCGAGCATCTCGTCGGGCAGCGTGCCGCGCGCTGCCACGGTGTGCATCCTTGCGAGCGCCTGGAGCGGTGCTCGTCGTACGACAGGGACCAGGGCCAGGAGCTCGGTGGCGAGCCGGACGGCGTCGGCAGCGATCTCGTCGCCCTCGCCGGACCGCACCTGCGCGAGCGTCGACGACGAGCCTTCGAGTACGGCGCTCGCGTGCGCGCCGCGCAGCAGCGACTCGGCCGTGAGCTCGGGGCTGGTCCGGCGCAGCCCCCGGTCGCGGAGCACGACGTCGATGCCGTCGCGGGCTCCGGCGAACCCGGACGGGATGCCTTCGAGGGAGATCAGCCAAGCATGTGGGTCGGTCGTCACGGGGTGCAGTGTAGGAAGGTGGAAAGGTAGACAACAATGACGGTAGAATGGTAGACGGGCGACACCGCGAGCGAAGGAGACCGCTGTGAGTCTGAACATCAAGAACGAGCGCGTCCATGCTTTGGCGCGGGAGGCCGCGCGGCTGACCGGGCGGTCCCAGACGAGCGTGATCGAGGAGGCCCTGGTCAGGCTGTTGGCCGACTACGGTGTCGATCCGATCGAGGCGGACCGAAGGCGTCGGATCGACATGGCCAACGCGATCAGCCTGCGGTGGCAGGAGCGGCCCCGTGTCCCTGGCGATGACCGGATCCTCACCGAGGACGACCTCTACGATCCCGAGACAGGCCTCCCTGCATGATCGTCGACACCTCTGCACTGATCGCGGTCCTGGTCAACGAGCCGGAGCGAGCACAATTCAACGACCTGCTCGGTCACAACGCTTGCCGGATGTCGGCAGCGAACTGGTTCGAGGCAGCCATGGTCGCCGAAGGACGTGGGGGACGCCGCGCAACGAACGATCTTGACCGTCTCGTCGACGTCTTCTCCATCGCGATCGAGCCTGTCACCGTCGAACAGGCAACGGCCGCCCGGATCGCCTTCCGCCGTTATGGCCGCGGGTCCGGCTCACCCGCCAAGCTCAACTTCGGCGACTGCTTCGCCTACGCGCTCTCCGCCACGTCCGGGGAGCCGTTGCTGTTCAAGGGCGACGACTTCGTACACACCGACGTGCTGCGCGCCGTCTGAGCCTGCATCAGCAGGTACGCCGGCAGGCGTGCCTCCGCCCGGATCGAGCGTGCTCGCCGTACCCTCAGCGAGATGGCTACCGACTCCACTCCCGACGCACCCGGCCGCTGCTTCGGCGCCGTGGCCGAGGCCTATGACCGCGGCCAGCCCGGCTATCCCCGCGAGGCCGTCGTCTGGCTGACGGGCGAGGAGCCGCTGACCGTCCTCGAGCTGGGCGCCGGGACCGGTCGTCTGACCGAGCATCTGGTCGCGCTGGGCCACGACGTGCACGCGACCGACCCTGACCCAGCGATGCTCGACCGGCTCGGCCTCCGTCTTCCCGAGCAGCGGGTGTCGCAGACCTCGGCCGAGGAGATCCCGGCGGCGGACGCGACGTACGACCTGGTCATCGCGGCCGACGCCGACATGTGGTTCAACGCCGACAAGGCACTGCCCGAGATCGCCCGGGTCCTCAAGCGCGGCGGGACGTTGGCGATCCTGCGCAACCACCGCGACGAGCGGATCCCGTGGGTGAAGCGGCTGGGCAACCTGCTCGGTCATCACACCCTCGGACAGGGCATCGGCGACGCGATCGACTCCTCGCCCTACTTCGGACCGGCCGAGGAGACGTCGATCAAGCAGTGGCAGGTGATCGACCGTTCGTCGGTCCAGGACCTCGCCCGTTCACTGCCTGCTGTCGCGGTGCTCGACCGGACCGGCCAGGACTCGAAGGTGCGCGAGGTGCTCGCCTTCTATGACGACTTCGGGCGAGGCATGGACGGCATGCAGCTGCCGTGGGTGACCGAGTGCTTCCGCGCGACGGTCGCCATCCAGCCCAAGACGATCCGCCAGCAACCCGTCGCCGTCAGTACGCCGACCAGCAGCACGGACGACGAATCCTCAACAGCTCCGGGCGATTCTCCGTTGGCGGGCGAGGGCGAGTTCGTCGGCGAGGACACCGTGCCGGTCGCGCTCGCCCCCGCCGCGGAGCCGCCGGCCGACGACGACACCGGCATGCTGCTGATCGACTTCCGCTGAGACCCATGCGCGGTCGTTGGCGGCGACGGGAGCACCTCGGCAGCGACGCCGATCGGGCGGCCTTTCGGGCCTTGCACCAAGCATCTCTGGCTTCGCCGGCGTTGCGTGAGGGCCTGACCGTCGACAGTGCGGAGCGGTCGGCCAAGCACCTGCGCGCCCTGCTGGGAACTCCGGCGCTGGCGATCACGGACACCGAGTCGGTGCTCGCCTGGGACGGACTCGGCCATCACCATCTCGACCAGGCCGCGGTGATCGGGCTGTTGGCGATCGAGAAGGGTGCGACCCGCACGGTCGATCGCGACCAACTCGCCTGCCCGGACGGCGGCTGCCCGGTGCGGACCGCGGTGGTCAGCCCGCTGGTCGTGGAGGGCCGGGTCCTCGGGACTGTGCAGGCCTTCGCGCCGTCGTCGACCGCCGGATTGGTCCGGGCCACCGAGGAGGTGGCGGACTGGATCTCGGCACAGCTCGGGCTCGCCGAGCTCGACGCGCACCGCAACCGGTTGATGGAGGCCGAGGTCCGCGCCCTGCGTGCGCAGATCAGCCCCCACTTCGTGTACAACTCGCTCAACGCCATCGCCAGCTTCGTGCGCACCGATCCCGACCGGGCCCGCGAACTGCTCCTCGAATTCGCCGACTTCACGCGCTACTCCTTCCGCCGGCACGGCGAATTCACGACTCTGGCGGAGGAGCTGCGTTCGATCGAGCGCTACCTGCTCCTCGAGCAGGCTCGCTTCGGCGACCGGTTGCAGGTGACCCTCAACATCGCGCCGGAGGTCCTGCCCGTCGTCGTACCGTTCCTGTGCATCCAGCCGCTCGTCGAGAACGCCGTCCGCCACGGCCTCGAGAGCGCTGACCACCAGGGCCATCTGACGATCCTCGCGCACGACCGTGGTCACGAGGCGGTGCTGGAGGTCGAGGACAACGGGGTCGGCGAGGACCCGGAGAGGGTACGCCGAGCACTCGCCGGGGACGCCTCCCTCGACTCGGTGGGCCTGGGCAACGTGGACGCGCGGCTGCGCGCGACCTTCGGCGATGAGTACGGTCTGGTCGTGGAGACCGCTCCGGGTGCCGGGACCAAGGTGATCGTGCGGGTGCCGAAGTTCGCGCCGGGGGTGTCGGCATGAGCACCCCACAACGTTCTTCTCCTCCGCTTCGCTCCCCCGAACAACGCCGCGGGGACCCCGCATGAACACCCCTCTCGCGGGACTCCGCGTCCTCGCCATCGACGACGAACGACCCGCGCTCGATGAGATCGCCTATCTCCTCGACGCCGATGACCGTGTCGGCGAGGTGATCGCCTGCCAGTCCGCCACGGACGGACTGCGGATCCTGCGGGAGCGCGAGGTCGACTGCGTCTTCCTCGACATCCAGATGCCCGGACTGACGGGCCTTGAGCTCGCCGAGGTGCTCGGCCGCTTCAAGCAGTCTCCCCCGGTCGTGTTCGTCACCGCGCACGAGCAGCACGCCGTCGATGCCTTCGACCTGCATGCGGTCGACTATGTCCTCAAGCCGGTCCGTCCCGAGCGCCTCGCAGAAGCGGTACGCCGGGTGCTGAGTGCCGCCGCGCCCGTGCAACCCGCCCCCGAGCCCGCCAGCCAGATCACCGTCGAGCGCGGCGGGGTCACGCGTTTCGTGGACCGCGGCGACATCACCCATGTCGAGGCGCAGGGCGACTACGCCCGACTGCACATGGCGGGAGGCGACTCCTATCTGATCCGGGTGCCGCTGACGACTCTCGAGGAGGAGTGGGCAGAGGCGGGCTTCCATCGCATCCACCGGTCGGTGCTGGTCGCGCTCGCCCATGTGACCGAGGTGCGCAGCGATGCCGGACGGGTTTCGGTCATGGTCGGCGAGACGGAGCTGTCGGTGAGCCGCCGCCACACCCGCGCGCTGCGCGACGTTCTGGTCCGCCGCGCAGGCACCAGCACCGGCTCCTCAGCCAACAGGTCATGACCGAGCGAGTGCGGATCACCGGTCCGCCCCGACACACCACCTCCGGGCGACCGTTGAGCCGACTGGGCGACGTGCACGAGCAGACTCCGCTCGGCGACGTCTATCTCCGCTCCCTGCTGCGCGCCCAGCTCGGTCTGGCTTCTCGCCTGCTGCTGGTGCTGGCCATCACCGTCGGCGTCGTCCCGTTGTTGTTCCACCTCGCTCCCACTCTCGCCGACCGCGCGTTGTGGGGGGTGCCGTTGCCCTGGCTCCTGCTCGGCGTGTTGGCGCATCCGTTCCTGCTGCTGCTCGCGTGGCGCTACGTCCGGCGAGCAGAAGCCAACGAGCGGGCCTTCGTCGAGCTCGTGCGCGACCCGACGGAGCCAGAACCCCCATCGGATGGGCGATCTGATGCATCGAGATGACGTTCCCGGCCTGATCGCCGTCATCCTGGTGACCATCGTGACGTTGGCGATCGGCACGTGGGGGCTGCGTTTCTCCCGCACCACCAGCGACTTCTTCGTCGCCTCGCGCTCCATTCGTCCGGGGCTCAATGCCTCCGCGATCGGTGGCGAATACCTCTCTGCAGCGTCCTTCCTGGGCATTGCCGGCCTGCTGCTGGTCGGTGGTGCCGACATGCTCTGGTATCCGGTCGGCTGGACTGCCGGGTACGTCGTCCTGCTGGTGCTCGTCGCCGCTCCCCTGCGCCGCTCGGGCGCCTACACCCTGCCCGACTTCGCTGAGGCCAGGCTGGGATCCCGCACCGTCCGCGCCTTCTGCTCGTTGCTCGTCGTGGCCATCGGCTGGCTCTACCTGATCCCCCAGTTCGAGGGCGCGGGCATCACCCTGCGCTCAGCGATCGGTGCGCCCGAATGGGCCGGCTCGCTGGTGGTGGCGGGCGTCGTACTGGCCAATGTCACCTCGGGCGGCATGCGCTCGGTCACCTTCGTCCAGGCGTTCCAGTACTGGTTGAAGCTCACCGCACTGCTCGTGCCGGCCACGGTGTTGATCGCGGTCTGGTGGGGTGACGGCCGGCCACGCGGCATCGACCGTGGCGACGACTGGTCGATGCCGGTGGCGGGCGACAACGACATCGGGCTCTACGTCACCTATTCATTGATCGTCGCGCTCTTCCTCGGCACCATGGGCCTTCCCCATGTGGTCGTCCGCTTCTACACGAACCCGGACGGAGGGGCGGCTCGCCGTACGACGATCGTGGTGCTCGCACTGCTGGGGCTGTTCTATCTCTGGCCGCCGGTCTATGCCGCGCTCGGGCGGGTCTACGGCAACGAGATCATCGACGCCGGCCGATCGAACGTCCTGGTGCTCGAGTTGCCGCGGGCGATCATCGACGGCGTCGGCGGCGATCTCCTGACGGGACTCGTCACCGCGGGGGCGTTCGCGGCCTTCCTCTCCACGTCATCCGGTCTGGCGATCGCCATCTCCGGCGTCATCACGCAGGACGTCACGAGCCGGCTGTTCAGCGAGCAACGCGGCGTTGCGGCCTTCCGTCTTGCGGCCCTCGTCGCCGTCGTCATCCCCGCTCTGGCGGCCCTTCTGGTGCAGAACGTGGGAGTGGCGCAGTCCGTCGGCCTGGCGTTCGCAGTGTCCGCGTCGACCTTCTGCCCCCTGCTGGTCCTCGGGATCTGGTGGCGCCGCCTCACCGACGCCGGCGCCGTCGCTGGCCTCGTTGCCGGAGGGCTGGGCGCGGGCGGTGCCGCGATCACCACCCTTGCGGGCTACGACCCCGGCGGCTGGTCGGGCGCCCTGCTCGCCCAACCAGCCGCCTGGAGTGCCCCGCTCGCGGGGCTGGTGATGGTTGCCGTCTCCTTGGCGACCGCCGGCCGGGAACCCGTGCACGCACGGCAGTTCCTGGTGCGGTTGCACACGCCGGAGTCGCTCAGCCGCTGAACTCAGCCGTTGAACTCGGCCGGGTGCGGTCCGACGCGGCCGTCCCGCTCGAGACCGTCGATGGCGGCGAGGTCGGCCGAGGTGAGCTCGAAGCCCCCAGGTCGAGGTTCTCAGCGATCCGCGACGGCGTGACCGACTTGGGGATCACGACCCGCCCCTGCTGCAGGTGCCAGCGCAGGATGACCTGTGCGGACGTTCGTCCGACCCGCTCGGCGATTGCAGTGATGGTCGGGTCGACGAGCATCGCACCCTGGGCGAGGGGACTCCACGCCTCGGTGACCACGCCGAGCGCCTTGTTGGCCGCAACGATGTCGCGCTGCTGCAGGGCCGGGTGCAGCTCGACCTGGTTGACGGCCGGGATCGTGCCGCCGAGGTCGGCGATCCGGCGCAGGTGCTCGGGAAGGAAGTTGGAGACACCGATCGCCCGCACTCGTCCAGCCGCGGACAGCTCCTCCAACCCGGCCCAGGCGTCGAGATAGCGGTCGTGAGCGGGGGCAGGCCAGTGAATCAGGTAGAGGTCGAGCCGGTCGAGACCGAGCCGCTCCAGGCCGGCGTCGTAGGCGTCGACGGCGGAGCCGTGGTCGCTGTTCCAGAGCTTGGAGGTGACGAACAGCTCGTCGCGGGCGATGCCCGAGGCAGCGATGGCCCGGCCGACGCCCTCCTCGTTGCCGTAGATCGCGGCGGTGTCGATGCTGCGGTAGCCCGCCTCGAGGGCTGCGCTGACAGCCGCCTCGGTCTCGTCATCAGGAACTTGGAAGACCCCGAAGCCGACCTGCGGCATGACGACGCCGTTGTTGAGGGTGATGTCGGGAATGTTGTTGGACATGGTTTCTCCTTGCTGGATGGGGGTTTCAGGCCGCGACTGCGACAGGATCAGGTACGACGACGGGTCGGCGCAGCTCGCCACCGGGCGCCTTGGCGGCGATGACGAGGACGACGAGCCCGACGACCGTGATGGCGGCACCCGCCCACAGGGGTGAGGTGTAGCCGAGACCGGCGGCGAGGGTGACGCCGCCGAGCCAGGCGCCGAGGGCGTTGCCGATGTTGAAGGCGGCGATGTTGGCGCCGGAGGCGAGAGTCGGCGCCGTGCTCGCGTAGTGCATGACGCGCATCTGCAGGCCGGGCACGGTGGCGAAGCCGACACCGCCCATGAGCAGCAGTGCGACGATCGTCATCGGCTTGCTGCTCGCGGTGAGCGCGAACGCGGCGAGCACCACGGTCAGTGCGGCGAGCACGACCAACAGCGTACGGATCAGGTTGCGGTCGGCGGCGCGGCCGCCCCAGACGTTGCCGACGAAGAGACCGACGCCGAAGAGCACCAGCAGCCACGGCACCGCGCCGGTCGCGAACCCACTCACCTCGGTCAACGTGAAGGCGATGTAGGTGAAACCGCCGAACATCCCGCCGTACCCGAGGATGGTGACGGCGATCGACAGCCAGACCTGGGGCGTGCGGAAGGCAGCGAGTTCGGTGCGCGCGCTCGGCGTACTCGCTGTGCCGGACTGCGAGCCGCGGACCGAGGGCACGAGCGCAGCGATGCCGATGAAGGCGAGGACGCCGATGACGGTGATCGCCCAGAAGGTCGCGCGCCATCCGGCCGCCTGGCCGAGGAAGGTGCCGAACGGGACGCCGAGGACGTTGGCGATGGTCAGGCCTCCGAACATGAACGCGATGGCGCTGGCCTTGCGGTCCGGCGCGACGAGTTGGGCCGCGACGACGGAGCCGATGCCGAAGAAGGCTCCGTGGCACAGGGCTGCGACCACCCGACCCACCATCATCGTCGGGTAGTCGGGGGCGACTGCGGAGATCAGGTTGCCGATGATGAACAGGACCATCAGGCCCAGGAGCGCGGTCTTGCGCGGCACGCGAGTGAGAGCAAGGGTGAGCGCGATCGCGCCGACGGCGACGCTGAGCGCGTAGCCGGAAATGAGGTAGCCCGCGGTGGTCTCGGTGACGGCGAAGTCGTCCGCGACCTCGGGCAACAGGCCCATGATCACGAACTCGGTGAGGCCGATCCCGAATCCGCCGATGGCGAGAGCGAGCAGTGCGACAGGCATGTGGACTTCCTGGATGCGACGAGTGCGAGGGTAGATAGTCGGCGTGCGCATTAGTTGCACACGCTTGGTATCGATAGTTGCACACGCGCATTACCTGCGCAAGTCCGGTATGCTCTTGGCCAGAAGATCCTTCGAGGAGGTACGACGATGGGCATCGCCGACGACGCGGTCGAGATCCGCACGCAGGGCTGGCGCACCCTGGCGGCCCTGCACGGCTTGATCGAGACTGCGCTGGAGAAGGCCCTCCAGCGCGACCACGACCTGTCGGTCGTCGAGTTCACCGTGCTCGACGCTCTCAGCCGCCAGGACGGCTGGCACATGCGCATGCAACAACTCGCGCGCGCGGCCGCACTGTCCGCGTCCGCCACCACGCGGCTGGTCACCCGCCTAGAGAACCGTGGGTTGCTCACCCGGATCCTGTGCGCGGACGACCGGCGCGGGATCTACACCGAGCTCACGCCCTCCGGGCGGGCGCTGTTGAAGAAGGCCCGGCCGCTTCACGACGAGGTGCTGCACACGACACTCGACGAAGCCGGCGAGATTCCCGAGCTCGCCAGTCTCGTCCGGTTCGTGGGTTCGGCCTGAGCGGAACCTCTAACTCTTGGCCACGGTCCCGTCCGCATCCCGCCGTACGGCATCGCCCACCGCCACCGCGTCCCACAGGGCACGATCAACGCGAGCCTTCACCATCGTGCCGGCCGTGGTGCGGACCGTCAGACGGCGGTACAGGTTCGCACCGTCGTACAGACCGCGTGACTTCTTGACGACAACGCCTTCCCAGGCCTCGGTCATGACGTTCTCCTTCGGGGGAGGTCGAGTTCGAGTTGCCGGATCATCGCGGCCGTGCGAGACCGCTCCGGCTGGATCGACGGTACTCCCCACGGCTCCAAGGCGGCCGCCGTCACGGGTCCGACGCAGGCCACGAGCACGTCGGTGCGCAGCGCGCCGAGCACGGCGTCCCGCTGACCGTTGGCCTCTGCAGCGTCGAGCAGGGCGACGACCGCAGGAGCGGCGGTGAACGTGACGGCGTCGACCTCTCGCGCGACCACGGCGGCGATGAGGGCATCGAGAGGTGCCCGGTCGACCGCCTCCTCGACCCGATAGATCGCGACCGTCGTGACGTCCGCACCCGCCTCCCGCAAGGACGCCGCCTCGGGCGACAGCGACTGCCCGTGCTCCTGTACGACGATTCGCTGGTCGCGCAGGTCCCGCTCGTGCAGTCTCGCGAGCACGTCCTCCATCGCCTCCGACGCCGGTGACCACGCCTCGCGCAGCCCGTTCCGGCGCAGGGCACCCACGGTCTTGGGCCCGCGCGCGAGGATCTCCACGCCACGGAGGTGAGCGATCAGCTCATCGAGCCGGCTGCACTGCTCGGCAGCAGCGAACCACGCGCGCAGCCCCACGCCCGTCGTACCGACGAAGACGTCGACCGGCCTGGCCAGCACCTCCTCGGTCGTCGCCCGCAGGTCGGCGTCGGCCACACCGTCCGGGACGAGCGCCAGCGCTGGTGCGTGGACGACCGACGCACCGCGCCGCTGCAACAGCGCGATCTGCTCCTCAGCACGTCGCGCCGCGGTGACGCCGATGCGGAAGCCTGCGAGGGGGAGGTCGGTCACCGTCGCATGATCTCGCATCGGGCGCCGTCTTCGCGCACCCGCCGGCACACGACAACGGCCTGCGCCGACGGGGGTTTCCCGCCGACACAGGCCGTCCTGTCGTTGCCCGTCAGCCGATCGGCACCGCCGTGACGACGACGTTCTTGCGGTAGTGGAACCCGCCACCCGAGGTGGTCACCCGATCCGCGCAGCTGATCAGCACGAGCCGGTGCTGGGCGGTCGTGGAGAAGAAGCGGTCGGGAAGTGCCTTGGTCCGGCTGAACTTCTCGATCGCCACCACCCGGTAGCGCAGCGTCTTGCCGCCCTGCTTGACCGTGATGACCTTGCCACGGTGGATCTTCGTCAGCTTCGAGAACGCACCCGGGCGGTCATGGGCATCCGAGACGTGACCGGCGACGACCGTCGTACCGATCAGGTCACCTGCGGCGGCAGACTCCGCGAGCAGGCCGGTGCGCGCGACATTGCCCGGCACCTTCATCGCGCCGTTGCTGATGCCCACGCTCGCCATGCGGGCGTTGACTCCGAGCGACGGAATCCGGATCGAGCTGGCAGCAGCCCGCCCACGAGGAGTCCACCCGTCGGTGCTGAAGCCCGTGCCGACGACCGGGGTGTCGTACGACGGCTTGTGGACGATGGTCGTCTCCGACTCGAGGCCACAGGCGTGCGTCGCGGCCTTGTTGTGGCTGTCAGCCGTGGTCGATGCCACCCACGTGTAGTAGCCGGTCCTGGTCACCTCCACCGCGGGCGTCTGGACGACACCGTTGGCAGGCGTGAACGCGACGGTGCCCGCTGCATGCGCCGGGCTGCAGTCGGCCTTCTCGCGCGAGGCGAACGGGCCGTAGAGCGTGGCCGAACCGGTCGCCCCATGACCGGGCACGAAGCCCGTCAGAGTCACCTTGTCGAAGAGGCGGGCACCGGGCTTGGCGTCGGCGTGCGACGTCTCCGTGGTGATCGCCACCACTCCCTGCGAGGGGCTGAGCGACGTCACCGAGACGGTCTGCGCGGCGTCATTGATGTCCTTGTGCTCCGCGACCACCGTCGACTGACCGGTGACCTTGAGCTCTTCGAAGGCGACCAGCGACTGCCCGGCGTACCCGGCCGGGACCGTGAACTCGACCGCAACCGTGCCATTGGCACTGGTCGGGGTGAAGGTCTTGGTTCCGGTGATCCCGGTGGCCGAACCGTCGGACTTCTTCCGCAGCTCACCGGTCACCGTGTAGGTCGTGCCCGGAGTCAGGTTCTGGTAGGCGATCGTGTCCACCACCGTGCCACCGCCCGCAGGGATGATGTGGTCCCCGTCGCCC
>JASLDK010000329.1 GCA_030145945.1 Nocardioides sp. | reverse complement strand
CGGAACAGGTCGACGTGATAGCGAGCAGGGACGAGGTCGGTCCGGCCAGCGTCGAGCGCAGCGTGCTCGAGTGCCCGGGAAAGGAGGCCGCTGACGGCGACCCCGTGCATCTGGTCGTCGCGCCACAGGCTCTGCGCGAGGGGAAGCGGATCGAACCCGCCTTCGGACGGCTGGAACCAGGCAAACTGGAACGTGTTCTCGTTCACCGGGTCATCATCGCATCGTCCGGTCAGACCTGCGGTGCGGGACCCCCGGGGATCGGTGCGCTGGGATCGTAGGGCGTCCGGGTCCAGATGAAGGTCGCGCACTCGAGATGGCTGGCCGATCCGTCAAAGCCGCGGCGAACGTGCAGCGTCTCGCCCGAGTGGTAGCCCTCGATGCCGAGGAACCCGTCGCCCGCCGGGACGAACCGTTCGTCGAGCTCTCCGCTGCGAAGGTCGCGGATCTGCAGTTCGCCGTCGCGCCACTCGAAGCCGTATCCGGTGTTGCCCCAGAACCACACGCCCAGGATCTCGCTGACCCGTGCCGGAATCGGGCGCGGCGACGGACGCCAAGCGGCAACGGGGGCTTCCTGCCCGGACGGGTCCGACGCGGCGAGCAGTCGGAGACCGACCCGCTCCGAGGCGAGGCCTGCCGTCGCATCGGACAGAACGACGGCCGCGTCACGGGTGGGGCGGTCGACGAACAGCGATGCCTGGAAGCCCGGCATGGATCCGGTGTGGCCGACCAGCACGCGCTCGCCGTCGGTGACCCGTCGTAGGCCCAGCCCGTAGGACCCGTCGGGCGCAGCGGAAAGGGCCATCTCGGCCAACATCCTCGACGACAGCACATCGGGGTGTCCGACGGCCAGGAAGTCCGCCCACCGCAGCAGGTCGTCGACCGTGCTCCACAGCTGGCCGGCGGGCGCCATGGCGCCGGTGTCCGCGTGCGGCTCCCCGCAGAGCGTGTGGGCGAAATGGTCGACGCTCCGCCCGGGTGCATGGTCCGCCGGGGCGTCGTACGTCGTCGTGGTCATGCCGAGCGGTTGGAGGAGCCGGACCTGCACCGCCGACCACCAGGTGCTCCCCCGCAGCCGCGCGACGATCTCGCCGAGCAACGCGAAGCCGAGGTTGGAGTAGTGGAAGACCTCTCCGGCTCCCCCAACCCGTCCGGAGCCGTCGTTGGCCACCATCAGCTCATCGAACGACCCGCCGTCGACCCGCTCCCACCACGGGCCGCACGGCTCGCTCTGCATCCCGGAGGTGTGCGAGAGGAGCTCACGCACCGTCGCGGTGGCGTACCCGGCCTCCGGCACGAAGCGCCCGATCGGGTCATCCAGCTCGAGCAGTCCCTCGTCGCGCAACTGCAGGACCAGCACGGCGGTCAGGGTCTTGGTGATCGACCCGATCCGGTACGCCGAGGCGCTGGTCACCGACACGTCTGGCATGACGTTGACGCAGCCGTGCCAGACAGGGCGGCCGGCCCGGGCGACAGCTGCCGACACCGACGGCAGCCGACCCTCGGCCTGCAGCGACGCCAGCACGCCGTCGTACGAGGTCAAGGGAGGGTCACTCGGCGTAGGCGTCGATCGGCGGGCAGGCGCAGACGAGGTTGCGGTCACCGAAGGCCTGGTCGATCCGCGCGACGGGCGGCCAGTACTTGTCCGCGGCCCCCGCGAGTCCGGCCGGGAAGACACCGACCTCGCGCGAGTAGGGGCGATCCCACTCGCCGACCAGTGCCCGCGCCGTGTGGGGCGCGTGGTGCAGCGGCGAAGCGTCGACGGCCCACTCCCCCGCGGCCACGCGGTCGATCTCGCCCTTGATCGCGATCATGGCGTCGCAGAACCGGTCGATCTCGGCGAGGTCCTCCGACTCGGTCGGCTCAACCATCAACGTGCCGGCGACCGGGAACGACATCGTCGGCGCGTGGAAGCCATAGTCCACCAGCCGTTTGGCGACGTCGTCGACCGAGACGCCGGTCTCGGCGGTGATGCCGCGCAGGTCGAGGATGCACTCGTGGGCGACCAGACCGGACTCACCGCGATAGAGCACCGGGTAGTGCTCGCCGAGGCGGGCGGCGACGTAGTTGGCGGACAGCACCGCGACGGCCGTCGCCCGGGTCAGTCCCTCCCCGCCCATCATCCGGATGTAGGCCCAGGAGATCGGCAGGATCCCGGCCGAGCCGTACGGCGCCGCGCTGATGGCGCCCGTGCCCTCGCGCCGCGTCGCGTCGGGGTGCAGCGTGTGGGTCGGGAGGTACGGCGCCAGGTGCGCGCGCACCGCCACCGGACCGACGCCGGGACCGCCGCCGCCGTGCGGGATGCAGAACGTCTTGTGCAGGTTGAGGTGTGAGACGTCGCCGCCGAACTTGCCGGGGGCGGCGTAGCCGAGCAGCGCGTTGAAGTTGGCGCCGTCGATGTAGACCTGGCCGCCGTGCTCGTGGACCATGTCGCAGAGCTCGGTGATGGTCTCCTCGTAGACACCGTGGGTGGACGGGTAGGTCACCATGATCGCGGCCAACGTGTCGGCGTGCTGCTCGCACTTGGCGCGCAGGTCGACGAGGTCCACGGTGCCGTCGTCGGTCGACTTCACGACGACGACCTTCATGCCCGCCATCACGGCCGACGCCGGGTTCGTGCCGTGCGCGGAGGACGGGATGAGGCAGACGTCGCGCTGTCCCTGGCCGTTGGCGCGGTGGTAGTTGCGGATCGCGAGCATGCCGGCGTACTCGCCCTGGGCTCCCGCGTTGGGCTGGATCGAGACCCGGTCGTAGCCGGTGACCTCGGCGAGCCAGCCCTCGAGTTGCTCGATCATCTGGCGGTAGCCGTCCGCGTCGGCGGCCGGCGCGAACGGGTGCAGGTTGGCGAAGCCCGCGAGAGAGATGGGCTCCATCTCGGTGGTCGCGTTGAGCTTCATCGTGCACGAGCCGAGCGGGATCATGCCGCGGTCGAGGGCGTAGTCACGGTTCGAGAGCCGCGCGAGGTAGCGCAGCATCGAGGTCTCGTTGTGGTGCGTGTTGAACACCGGGTGGGTCAGGAATTCCGTGGTGCGCTCGAGGTCCTCGGGCAAGCCCGCGTCTCCCGACGCCGACACCTCGCTGACGCCGAAGGCGTCGAGCACGGCGGCCAGCGTCGTCTCCCGCGCTGTCTCGCCGAACGCCACGCCGACGGTGTCCTGGTCGACCAGGCGCAGGTGGATGGACGCCTCCCGCGCGGTAGCGACCACCGCTTCCGCGCGGCCGGGGACCCGCACGGTCAGGGTGTCGAAGAACGTGTCGTTGACGACCTCGATCCCGGCGCCCTCGAGGGATGCCGCGGCACGGCGCGCCAGGTCGTGGATCCCGCCCGCGATCGAGCGGAGGCCGTCCGGGCCGTGGTAGACGGCGTACATCCCTGCGGTCACGGCCAGCAGCACCTGCGCGGTGCAGATGTTGGACGTGGCCTTGTCGCGGCGGATGTGCTGCTCGCGGGTCTGCAGAGCCAACCGGTACGCCGGGCGCCCCTCGGCGTCGACCGAGACGCCGACGAGGCGTCCGGGCAGTTGCCGCTCGAGGCCCTCGCGCACCGCCATGAATCCGGCGTGTGGTCCGCCGTAGAAGAGCGGGACGCCGAAGCGCTGCGCGGATCCAACGACCACGTCAGCGCCCAGCGTGCCCGGAGCCTCGAGAACGGTGAGAGCCATCAGGTCGGCTGCCACCACGGCGAGGCCACCGTGCTCGTGAACCGCGTCGATCAGGGGCTTGAGGTCGGCGATTCGCCCGGAGGCGCCGGGATATTGCACGAGAAGGCCGGCGACGTCGCCCTCGGGCAGGCCGGAGGACAGGTCAGCGACGACGATCTCGATGCCGAGGCCCTCGGCCCTGGTCCGGATGACGTCGATGGTCTGCGGCAGCGCGTCAGCGTCGATGACGAAGGGACCGGAGGCTCGACGGTTCGCGCGGAAGGCGAGAGCGACCGCCTCGGCGGCCGCCGTACCCTCGTCGAGAAGGGACGACCCGGCGGTGTGCAGTCCGGCGAGGTCGGCCACCATGGTCTGGAAGTTGATCAGGGCCTCGAGGCGGCCCTGCGAGATCTCCGGCTGGTACGGCGTGTAGGCGGTGTACCAGCTCGGGTCCTCGAGCACGTTGCGGCGGATGACGGCGGGGGTGAGCGTCGCGTGATAGCCGAGACCGATCATCGACTCGCCCGGCACGTTGGCGGCGGCCACTGCGCGCAGTTCGGCGGCGGCCGTCTCCTCGTCGACGCCTTCGGGCAGGCCGAGTTGGTCGGCGCTGCGGATCGACTTCGGCACGGCCGCGTCCATCAGCGCGTCGAGCGAAGCGTGCCCGAGACGGTCGAGCATGGTGGCGACCTGGTCGTCGTTCGGGCCGATGTGACGAGTGACGAAGGGGGCGCTCATGGCAGGGGCAGTCCTCGGGTCGGGGTCGACAACTGATCGATCGAGCCCTCCCCCTCTGTCAGCGCACGGGTGCACCTTCAGAGTTGCCTGCTCTGCACGGTCCGGGCGCCTGAGAGGTTCCGGGGAGGGATTGCCCCTTCGGCGCCAGCCTCACGGTGGAGTCTGGACTCTCCCGCGCAGCATCAACAGCAGGGAAACCCTAGCGCACGAGCCGGATCCGGCCGTGATCTGCAGGTGTGGAACGGAAGGTGTCAGACCGCGCGCGCGGCGCGACGGACGGCGAGCTCGTCGCCGGCGACCGGCGCGGCTTCGCCCTGCTCGGTCTCGTTGGCGTGCTCGCTGGGGAGCTGGGCCAAGGTGCCCTCGATCTCGCGCCACACGCCACCGATGGCGATGCCGAAGACGCCCTGTCCGCCCTGGAGCAGGTCGATGACCTCGTCGTTGCTGGTGCACTCGTAGACCGATGCGCCGTCACTCATCAAGGTGACCTGGGTCAGGTCGTCGGTGCCGCGCTCACGCAGGTGGCCGACGGCCGTGCGGATCTGGGGCAGCGAGATCCCGGCGTCGAGCAGACGCTTGATGATGCGCAGCACGAGGATGTCGCGGAAGCTGTAGAGCCGCTGCGATCCGGAACCCTTGGCCCCGCGCACGCTCGGCTCGATCAGACCGGTGCGGGCCCAGTAGTCGAGCTGGCGATAGGTGATGCCGGCGGCGTTGCAGGCGGTCGGACCGCGGTAGCCCAGGTCGCTGGGCAGCGGGGAGACGTCATCAGTGAAGAGAAGCCCCTGCTCCTCCGCGGCGGCAGCCGCAGCGGCCGTGTCCTGACCGAGCTTCTCGGGCTGCTGCTCGTTCACGGGTCCTCCAAGGCGGCGTCACGGTGCGGGACTGCGGGGCGTTTCAAGACGTTGATCGGCGAGATCGAGCGGGTTCCACCGCTGTGATTTCGACTTCAGTACGGTACGTCCGGCGCGTGGCACCGGTCAAAGACATGACTGGGCGTGTCGCCGAAAACCCTCAACCTCATGTTGAGACTCAGGCTTCGGCGTCCCCTGGCCGCGCTCAACCCTCGGAACCGAAGTCCTCGGGCGAGACATGGTCGAGGAACTCGCGAAACGCCTCGACCTCCTCCTCCTGCTCCGCCGGCGCGGCCAGACCCGCTTCGGCAAGGACGTCCTCGGCGCAGTAGATCGTGGTGCCGGTGCGCAGGGCGAGGGCTATCGAGTCCGACGGCCGAGCGCTCACCTCGACACCGGACGCAAAGACCAAGGTCGCGAAGAAGACTCCGTCGCGCACCTCGGTGATGCGGACCTCGCTCAGCTCGTTTCCGGTGGCCGACACGACGTCGCGCAGCAGGTCGTGCGTCAGCGGGCGTGGGGGCACGACGCCCTGCTGGGCGAACGCGATCGCGGTCGCCTCGACGGCACCGATCCAGATCGGCAGGTAGCGCTCCCCCGAGACCTCGCGCAGGAGCACGATCGGCTGGTTGGAGGGCATCTCCACCCGGACACCCATCACGTCGACCTCGCGCATGCGGCCAGCCTACTGCGCCGCGTGAAGGGTCGGGGAGGACGGTCAGAGGCGGCGTAGGCCGGCTTTGACCAAGGTCGCGTGCAGCCGCACCGACAAGGCCGCGATCTCACTCACCGCTTCCTCCGCGCGCGCGCTGGCTCCCGCGTCGCGGCCCTTCCGGGGCGTCACGACCTGTTGGATGAGCCCGACCTCGCGGTCGGCAGCGGACCGGAAGGCCCGCAGGTGACGCGGTTCGATGCCGTAGTCGGCGAGTTCGCGCGCGGTCTGCGCGATCACCAGGGCGTCGGTGTCGTAGTGACCGGTCGCCGACGCCGTGATCAAGGCGAAGGACTCCAACTGTCCGAGCAGGTCGTCGTCGATCTCGGCCACCTTGATGAGCTCCTTGCGGGACAGCCGGAGCCGGTCCGTTCGACGGAAGGACTCGGGGGCCGGAAGGCCGTCCGATCCGAGGGCCACCGTCGGCACGGTGGGGACGACCGGTTCGGGCGCGGGCGGCGTCAGCCCGCGGTCCATCGCGTCGAGGTGCTCACCGATGACCTTGAGCGGCAGGTAGTGGTCGCGCTGCATCCTCAGCACGTAGCGCAGCCGCTCGATGTCGGCCTCGGAGAACTTGCGATAGCCCGACGCCGTCCGCTCCGGCTTGACCAGCCCCTCGGCCTCGAGGAACCGGATCTTGGGGATGCTGATGTCCTCGAAGTCGTTGCGCAACCGGTCGAGCACCTGACCGATGTTGAGGCGGGACCCGCTCGGCTCCCCCGGCCGGGCGACGACAGCGGTCACGGGCTCAGGCGCTCTCGTGTCCGGCGAAGAAGACCAGGCGGTACTTGCCGACCTGGACCTCGTCGCTGTCCTTGAGCTGGACCTTCTCGATGCGGTCGCGATTGACGTAGGTGCCGTTGAGGCTGCCTGCGTCCTCCACGGTGAACCCGTCGCCGTCGCGGCGGAACACCGCGTGGCGTCGCGAGACCGTCACGTCGTCGAGGAAGATGCCGCTGTCGGGATGGCGACCTGCGCTCACCTCGTTGACGTCGAGCAGGAACCGGCTGCCGGAGCCCGGCCCCTTCTGTACGACGAGCAGTGCATGCCCGACCGGCAGTGCGTCGACCGCGGCCGCGTCGACGGCGCTCAGTGCACGGTCGGAGGTCTCGACCTTCTCGCCGCCCATCTGGATGGTCGCGGTCGAATCGATCGGCGCGGCGGGGCGCGACGGCAGCGTCTCCTCGCTGGCGACCAGACGGGTGCCACATTGCGAGCAGAACCTTGCGTCGTCGGGGTTCTGCCGGCCACATGCGGTGCAGAAGGGCATCAGTTGCTCCTCACGGGGGGTACGTCGACGAACCTACCGGATCGTCGGTCAGAGCTGGGCCTCGTAGCCGGCGGCGTCGAGGAGACCGTCGACCGCGGCTGCATCAGCCGGGGCGATCTCGAACAGCCAGCCCGCGCCGTACGGGTCGCTGTTGACCAGCTCGGGCGTGGCGTCGAGAGCCTCGTTGACCGCCACGATCTCCCCGGTCACGGGTGCGTAGACGTCACTGACGGACTTGGTCGACTCGAGCTCGCCGCAGGCGTCACCCGCACTGACCGTCGCACCCACCTCGGGCAGGGAGACGTAGACGATGTCGCCGAGGGCGTCCTGGGCGTAGTCGGTGATCCCGACCCGGAGCGAGCCGGCGGTCTCGCCCGGCTGACGCAGCCACTCGTGCTCGACGGTGTACTTCAGGTCTGCGGGGTTCGTCATGTGCGGAACGTTACTGCCCCTGATCCGGAACGGCATAAGAAGGACGGTCGCGTCGCGCAACTGCTTCGATGTCCACGGTCCGCAGCTCCTCGACCTCGACCTTCGCGCCGTCGTCCTGCAGCTGCTTGCGGGGCCCGGCATAGAACTGCACGGCTCCCGCGAGGACGCTCGAGTCGCCGATCGCCTCGATGACGTACGGCGCCTCGACCCGCTGCCCATCTATCTCGAAGCCGCCGTCGGTCTCGGCGAAGGCGGTCTGGGCGATCACCCGCACCTTGCCGTTGACGGCGATCGCCTCGGCGCCCACGGTGCGCAACTCCTCGATCGTGTCGAGCATGGCCCCGAGGCCGACCCGGCCGTCGTGTTCGGTGATGGTGATCCGGATGCCCTGTCCGGTCACGGGCACCAGGCCGGCCAGGATGTTCAACTGGTCGATCTCGGTGTCGGCCTGGTTCAACGCTGTCTGACGTTTGGTCGAGTCGTCCTTGAGCCCGGAGGCGACCTCGTCGAGCCGGTTGATCTCGGTCTCGGTGCGCTGGCGTGCGCCGGCGAGACCGTCGAGGAGGTCGATCAGGTCCTGCTGGCGCAGACCTGAGGTGTCGTCCGTGCCTGCGGTGCGGACCTGCGTGACGGCAGCGAATCCCAGCACGGCCAGCAGGCATGCGGCCACGGCCTGCTTGCGTGAGGGACGCAACAGGGCCTGCCGCAACCGGTCGACTGGCGTCGGCTCGCCTGACTCGGGATCGGCCGGGGCGGGTCCCGTCGGCTCCCTCGGCTCGGGATCGAGCAGCTCCTCAGGCATGGAAGATGTGTCTGCGGATGGCTGCGACATTCGTGAAGATCCGGATGCCGAGGACGACGATGACACCGGTCGAGAGCTGCCCGCCGACGCCGAGACGGTCACCGAGATAGACGATGCCGGCAGCGATGATGACATTGCTCAGGAACGACACGACGAAGACCTTGTCGTCGAAGATGCCGTCGAGATAGGCGCGGAGCGCACCGAAGACGGCGTCCAGCGCAGCGACGACGGCGATCGGGAGGTAGGGCTCGACCGACCTCGGGACATCGGGTTGGAAGACGAAGCCGAGAGTCACACCGACGACCAGTCCGAGGACCGCGATCAAGGAACCATGCCGCCTTTCGACTTGGGCTGTGCCTTCTGCTTCGCAAACCGTAACCGTTGGAGGTGGGCCGGCGCGGCAGGAAGGTGGAGTTCCTTCGAATTGGTCATCTTCTGGCTGAACCCGTAGCGCTCGACGAGCGCCCGGAACCGCAGACCGCTCTGCGACTCGACAAAGTTGGCCGCGAGGGTGGCCGGGTCGCCGATCGCGAGCACCGTGTAGGGCGCGGCGACTCCGACGCCGTTCACCTCGATCGCCTCTCCCACCATGGTGATGCCACCGTGGGCGTTGACGCGCTGTCCGTTGATGGCGACGGCCTCCGCTCCTGCCGCCCACAGTCCGTCGACGAGCAGAGCCAGGTCGGAGTCACGGATCTGGTCGGTGGCGCCCGCGAGACCGGGGTTGTCGAGCTGGATCCGTACGCCGGCTCCCGTCACCGGCTCGAACCCGCTGATGGCGCCGAGGCGGGCCTGCGTCGCCCTGCGGTCGGCGTACCTGCTTCCGAGGGAGCGCAACGCTTCCTCCGCGGCCGCGTTGGCGGTGCGGAGCTTGGCCAGTGCGACCTGGAGTCGGGCGGTGTTGGTGCGGCGTGCGTCGATGCGTTCGAGGAGGCTGGTCCTGCTGGCGACGTCGACGTCGGAGTTCTGCGAGGTCTGGACAGCGGCGACCGTGACGAGCATCGCGAAGACCCCGACGACCGCGAGCACCGCGATGCGATAGCCACGCGCGTGGGGCTGGACGTGATCGGTCGTGCGTCGCGATGCGGCGACCTGGTAGTCGCGGTCCAGTGCCTCCTGGGTGATCAGGGCGAGCAGCGGGGTTCGCGACCGGTCCAGATCAGGCATGGCTACGTCGTTCGGTGGTGGCCAGCAGCTTGCGCACCTGCCAGCCGTAGAGAACGCCCGCCCACCAGTAGAGGCCGACCCCCCACAGCGCGAAGGCCCAGCCGAAGACCTGCGCGAGCGTCGCGACCGTGCCGGTGCCGTCGCCGAGGAGCAGCAGCGGGAAGGCGTAGAGCAGGTTGAAGGTGGCGGCCTTGCCGAGGAAGTGGACCGGCAGCGCGCTGTAACCACGCGTCCGCAGCAGCGGCACCAACCCCCACAAGAACAGGTCGCGCAACGGCAGGCACAGGGCCAGCCACCACGGAATGATGTCGCGCATCGCCAGCCCGACGACCACCGCAAGGATGTAGAGCCGGTCGGCGATCGGGTCCAGCAGTTGGCCGAGCTCCGTCGTCTGGTCGAGCTTGCGAGCCAGCCAGCCGTCGAGGAAGTCGGTGACCCCGGACAGCATCAGCACCACCAGGGCGAGGACGTCGGCCTCGGGACCGAGGACCAGCCACAGGAAGAGCGGAACGCCCAGCAGACGCAGGAAGCTGATGAGGTTGGGCAGCGTCAGCACCCGTCGATCAGCCACGGGCGCCACTGTAGTGGTCCTGGCGCTCACGACGTGGACGACTCCTCGGAGTGCGCGGCGTCGCGGATCTCGCCGACCAGTTCCTCGATGACGTCCTCGAGTGCGGCGACGCCGAGCGTCGTACCGCTCTGATCGACGATGCGGGCCATGTGAGCCCCCCGCCGTTGGAGCACCTCGAGGGCGTCGTGCAGAGCCGACCCGACAGTGACGGTCGCGAACGGGCGGATCCAGCGATCGGCGATGGGACGCTGGCGGCGTTCCTCGTCGGGCTCCAGCACGTCCTTGATGTGGAGGTAGCCGACCAGTTCGCCGTCGGAGGCCACCGGAAACCGGCTGAAGCCGGTGGCGGCGCACAGCGCCTCGACATCGGCACCGGTCGAGCCGCGCACCACCGTGGCGAGACTGTCGGGGGCCATCACCACGGCGTCCACGGTCTTCTCCGTGAAGCCGAGGGCTCCGGACAGCCGGTCGTACTCGTCCTCGGCGAGCAGACCCTCCCCGTGGGACTCCTCGACGAGGGCCGCGACCTCCTCGCGGGTGAAGGTGCTGCCGATCTCGTCCTTGGGCTCGATCCGGACCAGGCGCAGGATCGCGTTGGCGAGGGCGTTGATGGACACGATGATCGGCCGGAGCACCGCGACCACCGCCAACATCGGCGGACCGAGGATCAACGCCGCCCGGTCCGGACCGGCGAGGGCGATGTTCTTCGGCACCATCTCGCCGAGGACGACGTGCAGGAAGACCACGATCAGCAGGGCGATCACGAACGCCACCGGATGCAGCCACTGGTCGGGCACGTGGAGGTCGTGGAAGACCGGTTCGATCAGGTGCGCCAGCGCTGGCTCACCCACGGCGCCGAGCCCCAGCGAGCAGATGGTGATGCCGAGCTGGGCGCCGGCCATCATCTCCGACACCCGCTCCATGGCGTCGAGGGTCAGCCGGGCCATCCGCGAACCGCCCAGGGCGCGAGGCTCGATCTGACTGCGTCGCGCGGAGATGAGGGCGAACTCTGCGCCCACGAAGAAGGCATTGGCCGCCAACAGGCCGATGGCGAGCAGGACTCCCCACAGGTCACCCATCGGAGTCACTTCCCCGCTTCGGGCGGGACACATCGGCCGACGACTCGGCGACGTCCTCCACGCGCATCGAGATCCGGTCGATCCGTAGTCCGTCCATGTGGTCGACGGTCAGCAGCGCTCGGCGGTCGGGCTGGTCCTCGTCATCATCCAAGGACGCCGGCGGCGTGAGGGGTACGACGGCGACGTCGCCGGTCCTCGGGATCTGGCCGAGAACCTTGAGCACGAGACCGGCCACGGTGTCGTAGTCCTCGCTCTCCGGCAGCGGGACGTCGGTCAGGTCCTCGACCTCGTCGGGACGGAGCAGCCCGGACAGCGACCAGGATCCGTCGCGGCGCAGTCGCCCGCGGCTGCCCAGTCGGTCGTGCTCGTCGGAGATGTCGCCGACGATCTCCTCGATGACGTCCTCGAGGGTCACGATGCCGGCGTGGTCGCCGTACTCGTCGAGGACGATGGCCATCTGGAAGCCGTCGGCACGAAGCAGCGCGAGAAGCGGATCGAGGCGCAGCGAGTCGGGCACCAGGATCGGCTTCGCCATCAGGTGCTTGACCTTGGTCGTCGCCCGCTCGTGCAGTGGCAGGGCGACGGCGTTCTTGACGTGGACCGTCCCGACCACCGCGTCAGTGTCGTCGAGAACGGGAAAGCGTGAGTTGCCCGACTCGCGGGCCAGCGCGATCACGGCACTTGCCCGGTCGTTGGCGTCCAGGGAATGGGTCCGAACCCGCGGCGTCATGATCTCGCCTGCGGTGCGGGTTCCGAACTCCACCGAGCGTTCCATCAACTCGGCAGTGTCGGCGTCGAGGGTGCCCTCGTCGGCGGAACGCTGGATGAGTGACGCCAGCTCGGTCGAGCTGCGCGCGGAGCGCAGCTCCTCCTGCGGCTCGATCCCGAGACGGCGAACGATCGCGTTGGCGCTGCCGTTGAGGACCTTGATCGGCCCCTTGCAGACGGCAGTGAAGGCCCGCATCGGTCCCTGCGTGAGGCGAGCGGTGCCGAGGGGGACGGCTATGGCGACGTTCTTGGGAACGAGCTCCCCGATCAGCATCGTCAGCAAGGTGCTCAGGGTCAGCCCGAGCGCCACCCCGACAGGTCGCACGGCACCGTCGGCCAGGCCGAGGGCGCCGAGCGGATCACGCAGCAACTCGGCGATCGCGGGCTCGGCGAGGAAGCCGATGGCCAGGTTGGTGATCGTGATGCCCACCTGGGCCCCGGAGAGTTGTGTCGAGAGATTGCGTAGCGCGCTCTGCAGTCCGATCGCCGCGGCGTCACCGGAGGCGGCAGCGCGGTCGACCTGCCCGCGGTCCACGGTCACGAACGCGAACTCCGCGGCCACGAACAGTCCGCAGGCGAGGACCAGGAGGATGGCGAGCCCCAGCAACAGCCAGGCGGTCATCAGGTTCTGCGGCTCCTGCCCACGGTTCGGTACCAGTCGATCAGTTCTGGAGCGTCCACACTACCGGGGTCGTAGGCAGCCCCGAGATCCTGGCCCGCGAGCACCTTCTTCACCGGGACCTCGAGCTTCTTGCCGGTGCGGGTGTGCGGGATGCCCGGCGCCGCGATCACGACGTCCGGGACGTGCCGAGGAGAGGCGTGGGTCCGGATCGCCGTACGGATCCGATCGGTGAGGTCGTCATCGAGCTCCACACCTTCAGCGAGGACGACGAACAGCGGCATCCAGTAGCCCCCGCCCTCCTCCTCCAGCCCGATCACCAGGGCCTCGCGCACCTCCGCCATCGCCTCGACGGGCTCGTAGATGTCGGCGCTGCCCATCCGTACGCCGTTGCGGTTGAGCGTTGCATCGGAGCGACCGTGGATGACGACCGAGCCGTGGTCGGTCAGCGTGATCCAGTCACCGTGCCGCCAGATCCCCGGGTAGGTGTCGAAGTAGGCGTCTCGGTAGCGCGAGCCGTCCGCGTCCCCCCAGAAGTGGAGGGGCATCGACGGCATCGGTCGCGTCACGACCAACTCCCCCACCTCGCCGTGCACCGACAGACCGGTCGCGTCGAACGCATCGAGCGCCACTCCCAGACACGGACGGCTCAACTCCCCCGGCCACACCGCAACCGTCGGCACCGCACCCACGAAGGCACTCACCACATCGGTGCCGCCGCTGATCGAGCAGATCTGCACGTCCGGGCCCAGCTCGCCCTGCAGGGCCTCGTGGCTGTTGGCTGGGAAGGTCGACCCGGAGATGCCGACCCTCCGCAGGCGCGGCAGCTCGTGATCGCGCGGACCGACGCCCGCCTTCTGGCATGCCGCGACATAGCCAGGGCTCATGCCGAGCGCCGTCACCTCGAGCCGTGCGGCCAACTGCCACAGACCGTCGGTGGCGGGATGCGCCGGGCTGCCGTCGTACGCGACGACGGATGCGCCGGTCAGCAGCGCGCCCACGACGAAGTTCCACATCATCCAGGAGGGGGTCGTGTACCAGAACAGCCGCTCGCCCGGTCCGAGATCGAAGTGGTACGCAGCGACCTTGGCCTGTTCCAACAGCGCGCCACCGTGCCCGTGGACGATGCCCTTCGGCTTGCCCGTCGTGCCTGAGGAGAACAGCACCCAGAGCGGATGGTCGAAGGGCACCATCACGGGAGCGAAGTCGGCATCGCGGCCGATCGCCTCCTCCCAGGCAGGGGTTCCGACCTCGATGCTTGCCCGCAGGCTCGTGAGCGACGACCGGAGCTCGGCGACGACGTCGCTGCGATCGTGCACCTTGTGACCGTGGACGTAGGACGACGCGTGGATCAGGACGGTCGGCTCGAGCTGCTCGAAGCGGGAGCGGGCAGCCGACGCCGCGTAGTCCATGCCGCACACCGACCAGATCGCGCCGAGGCTCGCCGTCGCGAGGAAGGCGACGATGGTGTCGGGCGTGTTGGGCAGGAAGCCGACCACCCGGTCACCCCTGCCCACGCCGAGCGAGGAGAGGTGCGCTGCAAGGCTAGCCGTACGACGGCGCAACTCGCCCCAGGTGAGCTCGACGGTCTGCATCGGATCCTCCGTCGCACCGATGACGGCGACGTCGTCCGCAGGCCGGTCCTTGAACACGGCGGCCGCATAGTTGACCTGTGACTCGGGGAACCAGACCGCCCCGGGCATCTGCTCCTCCACGAGCACCGGACCGGTGAGCTCCAGTTCGAGGTGCGCCGCCACCGAGGACCAGAAGGCGTCGAGGTCGCGGACGGACCACTCCCACAGGGCGTCGTACCCGCCCGGGATCTGGGCGAAGCGGGCGAAGTCCTCGATCCGGGTCAACCGTGCGGCCGTCATGGGGCCAGCCTACGGAAGCGCGGGCACGCCGGCAGTGACCCGACTCCAGGAACCGTCCTCGTCGAGGCGCCGGATCAGCCGGGCCGGGACGCCGCCCACGACGGAGTGGTCGGGGACGTCGCCGCGCACCACCGAGCCCGCGGCGACCACCACCTGCCGCCCGATCGTCGTCCCCGGCAGGATGATCGAGCCGTGGCCGATCCACGAGCCCGATCCGATGCTCACGGGGACATGGGTGCCGAACTGCCGGCCGATCGGCGTGTGCGGGTCCTCGTAGCCGTGGCTGGCATCGGAGATGAAGACGTCCTGGCCGAACCAGACGTCATCGCCGATCTCGATGGACTCGTGGGCGGTGATGCAGATCCGGGCGCCGAGGACGCACCTTTCGCCGATCACCAGGCCTCGCTCGGGCAGGACGGTCTGGGTCGGGCCGTATCCGACGGACAGCGTGGCGTACTTGCCGATCAGCGTGTCCCGGCCGATGTGGATCGCCTCCGGATTGACCACGTCAGAGAGTGGAAACGCGAGGCAGGCGCCTGGCGCGAACAGCGCGAACCTTTCGGCGAGATCAGTTCCGGGTGACACGTCGCCCACGTGCTCGGCCCACCGCCACACGGCGTGGATGGATCGGTTCAGGAGGCGGTGGACCGGGCGCCGGAGATCGAGCACCGGCCGAGGTTATCGAAACGTTGTGTTGGTGGGGCCTCTGCGGTTCGTTCACACAACGTTCGTGGCCGTACCATCTGGCAGTGCAGAAGCCCCATGTCATCGCCTACTTCGCCGACGACCCCACCCGGATCTACCAGTTGCTGCAGTGGATCCCGGTGCTGGAACGGCTCGATGACACCCACCCCGTGGGCATCCTGACCCGGGACGCCGAGACGCGCGCGATCCTCGAGCAACGCACGTCGCTGCCGATCCACTTCGCTCCGGGCTTCGCCGACCTCGCGGAGGCGTACGACGAGTTGGAGGCCAAGGTCGTCGTCTACTGCAACAACTCGATGCTCAACTTCAATTCGCTGCTCGACAGCCGGATGATGCACGTCCACATCAACCACGGTGAGAGCGACAAGCAGTCGATGGTGTCCAACAACGCCAAGGCCTACGACCGCGTGTTCGTGGCCGGTGAGGCGGCGGTCCAGCGCCACCGGGTGGCGCTGATGGAGCTCGACGAGTCCCGCCTGGTGCGGATCGGTCGCCCGCAGCTCGACCTGAGGCCCGCTCCTCTGGTGCCCGCGAGCGATCGACGTACGGTCCTCTATGCGCCGACCTGGGAGGGCGACGCCGAATACAACGACTACACCTCCGTCGACGTCTTCGGCGTGGAGATCGTGCGCTCGATCCTGGCCGTCCCGGACGTGCGGCTCGTCTACAAGCCGCACCCCAAGGTCACCACCAGCCAGACCCCGGCCATCCGCGACGCCCATCAGGCGATCCTCGACCTGGTCGAGAAGGCAGGCGAACGCGAGCCGACGGCCGGACACGCTGCGATCTGGCAGGGCGACATCCTTGCGGTCTTCCCCGGCTGCGACGCGATGGTCACCGACGTGTCCTCGGTCGGCCTGGACTGGCTCTACCTGCAGACCGACAAGCCGATCCTGATCACCGATCGCCACCATGACGCCGAGCGGCTGCGTCAGGAGGTGCCGGTCAGCCGGTGCGCGGACGTCATCGACACCGAGGACCTGCCCGGGCTGACGGCGTTGCTGACCGCCCGACTCCAACACGACGAGCACCGGATGGCACGAGCGGCGATGCGGCACCACTACTTCGACGACAACGGCGTCGGCGACAGCACGATCCGGTTCGTCGAGGCGATCACGGACCTGGTCGAGCTGCGCGACCGGCTGCGCGGCGAGTTGGCATCCTCCGAGGACGGAACTGTCGGGGCAGCCTGACAGGCTGCCGGCATGCCCGACACCCGCGAG
>JASLDK010000263.1 GCA_030145945.1 Nocardioides sp. | reverse complement strand
GCGGCGGCGCCGGCGGAGGTGGGGCAGGTGGGGGCGGTGCCCACGGGAACAGCATCACCGTGACGACCGCACCTGCCGTGGTCGGCAAGGCCGCGGTCGGTCGCAAGCTCGTCGCGAGCGCCGGCACGTTCTCACCCGCGCCGACCTCGCTCACCTACACCTGGCTGCGCAACGGCAAGGTGGTCAAGGGACGCACCGGCTCGTCGTACAAGGTCGGGAAGGCGGACCGCGGCAAGCGGATCCAGGTGCGCGTCACCGCCCGGCACAGCGGGTACGCCGACCGCGTGGTCACCTCGAAGCCGGTGAAGGTCCGGCGCTGAGTCGAACCCCCGGGCACTCCCCGGTCGGCCCATCCGGCCGGCCGGGGTTGTGTCCGGGGTGCCGTCTAGGTTGGGAGCATGTCCGCCGCCATCGAACGCCTGCTCTCCGCGCTCGACCCTGAGCAGCGGGAGGTGGCCGAGACGCTGCGGGGGCCGGTGCGGGTGCTGGCCGGTGCCGGGACGGGCAAGACGCGGGCGATCACGCACCGGATCGCGCACGGCGTGCAGGCCGGGGTCTATGCACCGACCGAGGTGCTGGCGGTGACGTTCACGACCCGCGCTGCCGGGGAGCTGCGGCAGCGGCTGCGTCAGCTCGGGGCGCCCGGTGTCCAGGCCCGCACCTTCCACAGCGCGGCGCTGCGGCAACTGCGCTACTTCTGGCCGCACGTGCACGGCACGGAGCTGCCGACGTTGACCGAGTCGAAGATCCCGATGCTGGCGTTGGCCTGTCGTCATGTCGGGATCCGGGCCGAGCAGGCGCTGTTGCGTGACCTGGCCTCCGAGATCGAGTGGGCCAAGGTCAGCAATGTGGGGGCCGACGACTATCCCCGGATCGCGCCCGGCAAGGGACGCTCGGTCGCGGACCAGACGCCGGAGGCGATCGGTCGTGTGATCGCGGCCTATGAGGAGGTCAAGCGCGACCAGGGCCGGATGGACATGGAGGACGTGCTGCTGTTGACCGCCGGCGTGCTCGCCTCCGACGAGCGGGTCGCGGCCCAGGTGCGGCGGCAATACAAGTGGTTCGTCGTCGACGAGTTCCAGGACGTGTCGCCCCTGCAGTCGGCGCTGCTCGACCTGTGGCTCGGGGGCCGCGACGAGTTGTGTGTGGTCGGTGATCCGGCGCAGACGATCTACAGCTTCGCCGGCGCCGATGCGACCTATCTGCGGGACTTCCCGAAGCGCTACCCGGGGACCACGTCGGTCGAGCTGGTCCGCAACTATCGCTCCACGCCGCAGGTCGTCACCGTCGCCAACACCCTGCTGTCGGGTACGCCGAGCGCGGGCGTGGAGCTGCGCTCGCAGCAGAAGGCCGGCTCCACGGTGCGATTCGTCGGCGAGCCCGACGAGGTCGCTGAAGCCAGCAGCGTCGCCGACCGGATCCTCAAGCTGCACCGGGCGGGAACGGCGTACGGCGAGATGGCGGTGCTGTTCCGCATCAATGCCCAGTCGGAGACCTTCGAGGACGCCCTCACCGACCGCGGCATTCCCTACATCATCCGTGGCGCTGCCCGCTTCTTCGACCGTCGGGAGGTGCTCGAGGCAGTCACCCGGCTGCGGGGGGCCGCCCGGTCGGGGGAGAGTGACGACGAGCCGTGGCTCGAGGTGGTCAAGGGTGTGCTTGGCGGGATGGGCTGGACGGCGGAGCCGCCGACCTCACGTGGTCAGGTCCGTGACCGCTGGGAGTCCTTCCAGGCGCTCGCCGACCAGGCCGAGGAGTTCTCGACCGAGCGCGCCGGGAGTGGGCAGAGCGAGGCGTCGGTGGCGAGTTTCGTCGCCGAGCTCGACCGGCGAGCCGCCGAGCAACATGCACCGTCCGCCGACGGTGTCACGCTCGCGACCTTCCACGCGGCCAAGGGGCTGGAGTGGGATGCCGTGTTCTGCTGCGGGGTCCAGGACGGCACCGTCCCGATCGTGTACGCCGAACAGGGCGGCGCCCGTCCCGACGCGGTCGAGGAGGAGCGACGGCTGCTCTATGTCGGTGTCACCCGGGCCCGCCGGGAGCTGATGGTGTCGTGGGCGGCCGCCCGCAACCCCGGCCAGGCGCCGCGGCGCCAACCGTCGCGGTTCATCGTGCCGTTGCTGCCCGCCAACCAGCAGCCGCAGGCCACTCGGGCCCGCACCAAGGTCGCGCGCTGCCGCGACTGCCTCCAGCCGCTGATGAGCGCGGCCGAGAAGAAGCGAGGTCGGTGCTCGCACCACCCGGTCCGCTACGACGAGGACCTCTTCGACCGCCTCAAGACCTGGCGGCTCGAGACGGCGCGGGAGAGCGGTGAGGACGGCAAGCCGCTGCCGGCGTACGTCGTGTTCACCGATGCGACCCTCGAGCTCATCGCCGAGCACAAGCCGGCGACGATCGGGGCGCTCGCGAAGGTCAACGGGGTGGGGCCGAGCAAGATCGAGAAGTACGGCGAAGCGGTCCTCGCGTTGGTCGCGGAAAGCGCCTGAAACCGCCCGTCGGAGCACCGCTACCGAGCAGGTCGAAGAAACTTCGAAAAAACTCGATAAATGATTTGCGCGCCCTGAACACGGCCGGTTACGGTCGTCAGGCACATTGACCTGCGCATCACGGTCCTGACAAGACCGGCGCCCGAAGGCACCGAAGGAGGTGGCACCCATGAAGAACATGACGATGATCCCGGCCATGACGGCCCCGATGTCCGCCTGGCAGCCCACGCTGTCTGCGTCCTTCGGCTGCGCCACCGGTGCCTTTGCGACCCGTGCGGTCGTTTTCGTGCCGTCCGCCGTGGCCATCGACGCCGTCAAGCGTGAGCGCGCCTACGCCGGCACGGGACGTCTCGGCATCAATGCCGCCCACGTCCTGGGTTCACCCGCCTGGAGCCCCCCGATCTGAGTCCACTCAGCTCGGCAGCCTCCAGGCCGCGGAACCCGATCAGACCGGGATCCGCGGCCTTCGTCTTTCTCAGGACCTGAGAAGCGAAGTCGCAGATCCCCTCAAGGAAACCGACCAACGCGATCAGGTCATTGAAGAGGAGGTGAATGCAGATGACGACCAGTGTTCTCGAGCCGACGCTGGACGAGCTGCTGCCGTGCCGGCTGAACGACGCGGAGATGTGGTTCGCCGAGTCCCCGTCGGACGTCGAGGCCGCGAAGGCGATGTGCCTGGACTGCCCGGTCCAGGACATGTGCCTCGCAGGCGCCCTCGAGCGGCGTGAGCCGTGGGGTGTCTGGGGCGGCGAGCTATTCCTGGCCGGCGTGGTGATCCCACGCAAGCGGCCCCGGGGCCGTCCGCGCAAGGACGCCGCGGCGTAGATCCGAGCCCTCGGGCTCATCCATCCGATTCACCATCCTCTGAACCAGGAGTTCTGAAATGTCCCACCTCATCAACGAAGAGTTGGCCCGTGCGCAGATGTCCATGCGCCTGGGAGAGGCGCAGCAGCTGCGCGCGGCCACGAAGATGGCCCGCGCCCGCCGCTTGAGCCGCAAGGCCGAGCGTGCAGCGCAGCAGGCTCGTCTCGCCCTCGCTCGCGCCCTCTGAGTCCGCACATGCGGACCAGCGAGACCGGAATTCTTCTCGAACCTTCTCGAGGAGCACCTGATCGCGGGTGAAGGAAACGAAGGGCCGGAAGCGACTGATCGTCGCCTCCGGCCCTTCGGCATTTCTCTAGGCTGGCCGGGTGAGTGTCACCTGCGACTTCTGCGGACGCCAGGTCGAGGGCGAGGAGCCGCCGCTGACGTGGAGTGCGTCCCTCGAACGCGGGCGCGTCCTGCGTTATTGCGACGAGTGCTCCCGCACCCACCTGCGCTCGATGGAGGCGAAACTCGACAGCGAGTGGTGGTGAGTCCTTCCCGCCGCGCGTGCCGGGTGGGGCCGGGTCGTGGGTGTCACGGCAGGTCGAGGAAGCCGTCCCAGGCGCACCCGCAGTAGGGATGACGACCCCACGCCGTGACCGTCGGCGTGCCGGTCGGCCCGACGTCCACGGTCGTCGACCACGTGCTCGGCTGGTCGCCCTCGACGAACCGCGCGAGGTCGCGCACCGCCCACGACAGCGCGAGCTGGTCGAGCACCGGGTCACGTGGCCCGGGTCGGTGCCGGGTCTGCTCGGCGGCTTGGGCGAGCAGGAGCGGGAGCCGTTCGTCGCGCAGCGACTCGTGGGCGTCCACGCAGCGCAGGCAGGCCGTGACGCCGGGCGAGACGAACGGACCGACCCGTACGCCGGCCGCGTCGCCCGCCACCACCAGATGGGGCGTCGAGGAGCGGACGAACGGATCGAGGCGGTCCCGGTCGATCGCGCCGCCGACCATGATCAGATGAGCCGCCGGCTCCTGTGCGTCGCTCGCGATGCACAGACCGGCCTGGTCGAGCAGGGCCTTGACCACGGCCTTGAGACCGGCGGGCGCCTCGACGGCGATCGGGGACGTCGCGCGCGCAGCGTGCCGGCGTACTGCATCGGGACCGGACTGGGCGAGCAGCGCCGTCATCGACGGGTCAGGAGGACCTGGAGGTACGGAGACGGCGAGGCCGGCGTCCACCAGACGGTGAAACGCCTCGCTCGCAGCGGGCTCCTGACCTGCAGGAGCGGGCGCGCCTCCGCTGCGGGTCAGACCGGTGAGCAGGCGGCGTACCTCCGCGACGTCGGGAACCCGGGCGGCGCGGTCGACGAGGCCGACCTGGAGGATGCCGGGGGAGCGCGCCATGACGGGTACGCCGGGGCGCAACTGGTGGAGGACCTGCGTGGTCGGTCCCGAGACGGACGTCATGCAGGCAGGCTCGCACGGATCGCGCGCACGCCGCTGAGTTCATCCACAGGCGGCGCACGGTGGTCGAAAAACACCACGGGCGGCCCCACCGCAGTGGGACCGCCCGTGAAAGTCGGCTGTGTGCCTGAAGCGATCAGGCCTTGCCGAGGATGCGGTTGAGGTTCGTGCCGCACTCGGGGCAGACGGCCTTGGCCATCCGGGTGCCCTTCTCGTTGACCTTGACCTCACCAGACGCCTCGCGCTTGGCCTTGCACTTCACGCAGTAGAACTCGCCACTCCAGGTCTCTGCCATGACGGCCTCCTTGGTTCTTGTTTTCGTTTCGGTCGTCGCGACGGGGACCGGGGGGAAGCCCGTCGGGGTCCGGATTCACGCTCCGGACCTCCACGACCCTACGGCACGCCACCACAGGGTCGCAGTAGCGTGCCCCGCATGTCTGATTCCGCCGTGAACTCGCCCACGCCGCCCGAGCTGACCCACCTGCGTCTCGAACGCCCCTCGGAGGGGGTCGCGATGCTCGTCCTGGACCTGCCCGAGCTGCGCAATGCGATGAGCGACGAGATGACCGAGTCGTGGGTGCGGGCGGTCGACCACCTTGCCGCCGACCCCACGGTGCGGGTGGTCGTGGTGACCGGCGAGGGCAAAGGATTCTGCTCGGGCGGCAACCTGGGCTGGCTCGCGTCCGAGCCGGACGCGACGGTCTCCGACCTGCGAGCGCGGATGCTGCCGTTCTACCGTGCCTGGCTCTCGATCCGGCGCCTGGAGGTGCCGACGATCGCAGCCATCAACGGTGCCGCGATCGGGGCTGGGCTGTGCATGGCGCTGGCCTGCGACATTCGGTACGCCGCGCGCGGGGCGCGGATGGGCGTCCCGTTCACCAAGCTCGGGATCCATCCGGGGATGGCGGGGACCCATCTGCTGCCGGACGTGGTGGGGCCCGCCGCCGCGCGGGACCTGTTCCTGACCGGGCGACTGGTCGACGCCGACGAGGCCCTGGGGCTCGGGTTGGTGTCACGGGTGTGGGAGCCGGAGGAGTTCCTCGACGGTGTGCTCGCCCTCGCGGCCGACGTGGCCGGGACGGCGCCGATCGCGACTCGCCTGACCAAGGGAGCGTTGCAGCGCGGCCACAGCGACATCGAGACCGCGCTCGCGTGGGAGGCGCTGGCGCAGCCGGTCACGATGGCGACCCAGGACCTGCTGGAGGGGATCCGGGCCGCGCAGGAGAAGCGTCCGCCGGAGTTCCACGCACGCTGAAACGAGAAGAAGCCCCCGTGGCCGCGTGCTCCTCGCTTGCCTTCCCCTTGCGAGCGAGATGCTGCGGCCCCGGGGGCCTCATCGAGATGACGCTAGGGATCGAACGGCGTGAGGTCAATCCGGGTGCACCGCGTCCTGTGGATGAACTTGTGGAGATTCCTGTGGACGGCGGTGCCCGCGCGGTGGAGGAGCGGGGGACAACCGGCATCAGGCTGTGGATCCTGCGGCAGGTTCGGGCGGTCCGCCGTCGGCGTACCGACGGGTGACCAGCGAAGATGACCTGTGGACAGTCGTCCACCGGCTGTGGACGAAGATCAGAAGCGAGAAGCATGCACGGAAGGACGAGCAGGTGAGCGACGGCGAGGGGTACGACGGCACGCCGGTCGCGGCGCTGCGCCGGATCGCGTTCCTGCTGGAGCGAGGACGGGCGGACAGCTACAAGGTCAAGGCCTATCGGGGTGCCGCGTCGGCGATCCTGCCGCTGGCGCCCGACGAGGTGGAGACGCGGGCGGCCAACGGCACCCTCACCCAGCTGCCGGGCGTGGGGGCGAGCACCGCGCGGGTGATCGCGCAGGCGCTGCGGGGCAGGGTGCCGGACAAGCTGGCGCAGGCGGAGGCGGAGCACGGGGCCCCGCTCACCGCGGACGGGGCGGGCACCGAGTTGCGGGCGCGACTGCGCGGCGATCTGCACTCGCACTCGGACTGGTCCGACGGTGGCTCGCCCATCGAGGAGATGGCGATGACGGCGATGGAGTTGGGCCACGACTACCTCGTGCTCACCGACCACTCGCCCCGACTCAAGGTGGCCCGCGGCCTGTCGGCGGAGCGGTTGACCCGGCAGCTGGCGGTCGTCGAGGCGGTCAACGAGCACCTTTCCGGGGGCGGGTTCCGGCTGCTCAAGGGCATCGAGGTCGACATCCTCGACGACGGCTCGCTCGACCAGACCGACGACATGCTGGCGCGGCTCGACGTACGCGTGGCGAGCGTGCACTCCAAGCTCGCCATGGATCCGGACCCGCTGACCCGACGGATGGTCGCGGCGGTGCGCAACCCGTTCACCAACGTCCTCGGGCACTGCACCGGGCGCCTGGTGACCGGCAACCGGGGCACCCGGGCGGAGTCGCGTTTCGACGCCCGTGCCGTCTTCGAGGCGTGCGCCGAGGAGGGCGTGGCCGTCGAGATCAACTCGCGCCCGGAGCGACGGGACCCGCCGACCCGCCTGGTGGAGATGGCACGTGACATCGGGTGCCTGTTCTCCATCGACAGCGACGCGCACGCACCCGGGCAGCTCGACTATCCGCTGCTCGGCTGTGAACGCGCTGAGGCTGCCGGGATCGACGCGGACCGGATCGTCAACACGTGGCCTATGGAGCGGCTGCTGGAGTGGGCGAAGGCTTAGGGTCAGGGCCATGCCCACCCCGCGCGTGGAGATCCGGCGCTCCGAGCGCCGTCGCCGCTCGGTGTCGGCCTACCGCGACGGCGACAAGATCGTGGTGCTCGTGCCGGACAACCTCACCGCCACCGAGGAACGCGCCTGGGTCACCAAGATGGTGGCCCGGGTCGAGCGCAGGGAACAGCGCAGCGCCGCGCCCCGACGGTGGAGCGACGACGAGTTGATGAAGCGCGCTCAGGAGCTCAGCGACGCCTACCTCGGCGGGATCGCCGTCCCGCAGTCGGTCCGGTGGGTCGGCAACCAACGCGCCCGCTGGGGCTCCTGCACCCCGAAGGACCGCACGATCCGGCTCTCCGAGCGGCTGCAACGGATGCCGGAATGGGTGATCGACTACGTGATCGTCCACGAGCTCGCGCACCTCATCGAGCCGCATCACGACGCGAAGTTCTGGGGGTGGGTCGCCCACTATCCGGCTGCCGAGAAGGCCAAGGGCTATCTGGCCGGCTGGTCGGACGCAGCCCGGATCGACCGGCCGCCGGGGGAGGAGATCCTGCCGGGAGATGCTCTGGGCGAGGACGTCGACTGACGTCCTAGAAGAGTGCTGACTTCGCGCGGGCGATCAGCACGTGCATGGCCGGCTCGAGCTCGGGCAGCCCGTCCAGCGACCACCACCGCAGCGCCAGCGACTCGTCGCTCACCGTCTCCTGCGCGCCCGGCCTCGCCTTCGCCGCATAGCGGACGTCGAGATGGTTGACCCCGCCGCGCGGGTCGCAGAACGGTACGACGTGGACGTCGAGCTGCAACGGCTCGGGATGGAAGTCGAGGTCGGTGAGCCCGCTCTCCTCGTGTGCCTCGCGCAGCGCGACCGATGCCAGCGTCGGGTCGCCCGGCTCGGCATGCCCACCGAAGTGGAACCAGCGTTGCGCCTTGCGGTGCAGGTTGAGCAGCACCTGGTCGCCGGTGGCGTCGAGGACAAGGGTGCCGGCGGTGAGGTGATCGGGGTACGCCGAGCGCCACATGCCGTCGGGGGTGGTGGCGAGGTGGTCGACGTAGCGCGCCCGGAGGGCCTCCTCGGCCGTGTCCGGGGCGTGCCAGTGCGTCAGGACGCGCAGGGCGTCCGCGTGCAGGTCGCTCACTCGGCGTCGGGCTGGGTGCTGTCGTCGCTGTCCGACGGGCCGTCGAGCAGCTTGCGCAACTCGGCGTCGAACTCGTCCTCGCTCAACGCATCCGGCGCAGTCGCCTCGTCACGGAACGACAACGGGTCGTCCAGGTCGGCCGCCGTCGGCAGCAGGTCGGGGTGCATCCACACGCCGTCGCGGGCCTCCTGGCCCGAGCGGGTGCGCAGGCCGCCCCACAGGGTGGAGGCGTCGCGCAGCCGGCGCGGGCGCAACTCCAGGCCCACCAGGGCCGCGAAGGTCTGCTCGGCCGGTCCACCAGCCGCGCGGCGCCGGCGTACCGCTTCGCGGAGCTTGGCCGCGGCAGGCATCCGCTCGGCCGTCGCCTGACCGACGACCTCGTCGACCCATCCCTCCACGAGCGCGAGCGCGATCTCGAGGCGCGACAGCGCGGCCGTCTGCTGCTCGGTCTGGGGCGGGTCGAACATGCCACCCTCGAGCAGGCCCTGCATCGCCTCCAGGTTGGTGGGGTCGATGTTGCTGAGCTGCTCCTGGACGCGGTCCTGCATCTGCTGGGTGTTGATCTCGATGCCGCGCGCATAGTCGGTGACCGCTGCGAGCAGGTGCTCGCGCAGCCACGGGACGTGCGCAAACAGCCGCTGGTGGGCGGCCTCGCGCAGCGACAGATAGAGGATGACGTCGTCCTCGGTCACGTCGAGACCGACGGCGAAGGCCCGCACGTTGCTCATCACCAGCGCCGCCTTGCCGGGAGCGCCGAGAGGGAGGCCGATGTCGGAGGCGGTGAGGACGTCGCCCGCCAGCGCGCCGAGGCCCTGGCCGATCTGCATCGCGATCATCCCGCCGACCGCCTGGCCGATCATGCCGACCAGCGGGCCGGCCATCGCCTTCATCTCCTCGGGCAGGCCGCTGGACAGTCCGCTGACCGAGCGGGTGGCGACCGGCTCGACGAGAACCTCCCACACCGGCTGGGTCTCCACGAGCCATTCGGCGCGCGACCACGCGGCCGTCGTACCGACTCCTGAGGGGAAGCCGGTCGCCGTGTCGAGCCAGTGATCGGCCAGCCGCATCGCGTCGGCGACCCGGTCCTGGTCGCGTTGGGTGGGGGACGGGTCGGGCTGCTGCGCAGTGGCCTTGCGGGCCATGTCGGCTGCGGCATTCCAGTTGAGCGGGCCGTCGTGCGGCTGCATCATCGACTGGATCTGCGCGAACAGGCCGCCGAGGCCGTCGGCACCGCCAAGGCCACCGAGGGCACCCGCTCCAGCAGCTCCGCCGGGGAAGGCGCCACCGAGGGCACCGAAGATCTGCTCGAACGGCGTGCCCTTGAACGGGTTCGGCTGGTCGTCGCCCGGGTTGCCCGGATCGTTGCTCATGCCCCAAAACTACGCCCGATCGCCAACCGACGGTGTCGGGGACGGCCCTGACCGAACCCTGATCAACCTCCGACCCGACCTCCCGGCCAACCTCCGACCCAACCCCGCCTCCCTAGAGTGGCGTCCATGACGAACCCCGCCGTCCGCCTCGTCGCCATCTCGGACCAGCCGCTGCAGGTCACCGAGGTCCTCGACGTCCTCGATGACGCCGCCTCCGGCGGACTGGTGATCTTCGTCGGCCGGGTCCGCGACCACGACGGTGGCCAGGGCGTGACCGGCCTGTCCTATTCGGCTCACCCGTCCGCGCTGGATCGCTTGCGTGAGGTCTGCGAACGCGTCGCGGAGGAGTACGACGTCACGGGGGTCGCCGCCGTCCATCGGGTCGGCGACCTCGACATCGGCGACCTCGCCGTGGTCGTCGCGACCACCGCGGGCCACCGCGGCTCCTCGTTCGAAGCCAGTCGGGCGTTGATCGACACGCTCAAGGCGGAGGTGCCGATCTGGAAGCACCAGCGCTTCATCGACGGCTCCGACGAGTGGGTCGGCAGTCCCTGAGCGCCCGGACGCGCTCTGGCGGCGTTGCCGTCGGTCGACGACCGCTCCGCTTCCAAGGTCGCCTTCCCTCCGGCGCCTTGCCAGAGCACGCCCGGATCGCCCAGGGCGCGTTAGCGTGTCCTGACGGGGCGGCGCCCACCGCCGACCTACCCTCGTGGGGTGGAGGTCCTGTTCTGGCTGCTGCCCGCTGCCGTGCTCACCGCCGCCTCGATGGTGTGGGTGGCGTGGTGGGGGCGTGCGGGCCGGGGTCAGGTCGACCGGGAGACCGCTGCCCGGCGATTGGGTGAGGCGTTGACGCGGGAGCAGGGCAACCGTCCTCGCTATGCCGTGCCGCCGCGGGCACCCGAACGCCACACCGGCGTGGCGTTGCGGCCCTCGCGGGTGCGGCCGGTCGTGCTGCCCGGCAAGCGGGCGGCTGAGCCGGCGGAGACGGTCGAGCCGACCCCGGCCGTCACGGACGATGCCGCGGCCGACGACCGCCGTGCATCCTGATGCAGGACCGTTGGACGCGTCTGAGAAGGTAGGCGCCATGAGCCAGCGCCTGATCGCCGCCTGCATCGCGGCACCGTTGGTGCTCATCCTCGGTGGCATCGCCCTGGTGGTCCCGCTGCCGTTCGCGTCCTACAGCCCGGGTCCGACGTACGACATCCTCGGCAAGGACGGCGACAACGCCGAGGTGATCCAGGTCGACGGGCACGAGGCCTACTACGACAAGGGGCAGATCCGGTTCACGACCGTGGTCGCCTCGTCGTACGGCCAGAAGCTGTCGCTGGGGGAGGCCCTGTCGCGGTGGTTCGACCCCAACAAGGCGGTCCTGCCGTACGACGTGGTGCACCCGCCGCAGACCTCGCAGGCCGACGAGAAGGCGGAGGGCAAGGTGCAGATGTCGACCTCGCAGGACACCGCCAAGGCCGTCGCGATGAAGGAGCTCGGCGTCACGGTGCCGACTGCGATCCAGGTCGCGATGGTGGATGCCGAGGGTCCGGCCAAGGACAAGCTGCTGGTGCACGACGTCTTCAAGGAGGTCGACGGCGAGCCGGTCACCAACGCCGACCAGATCATCAAGGCGGTCCGCAAGCACGAAGACGGCTCACTGGTGGAGTTCCGGATCCTGCGTGACAAGCGTGAGCTGACGGTGCGGATCAAACCGAAGCAGATCGACGGTACGACGAGGGTCGGAGTCTCGCTCGGGCTCGGCTACGAGTTCCCGTTCAACGTGACGCTGCGCGTCGACCCGACGGTCGGCGGCCCCAGTGCGGGGCTGATGTTCTCGCTGGCCATCTATGACACGTTGACCCCTGGTTCGTTGACCGGCGGCGCGACCGTCGCGGGCACGGGCGAGCTCGGCTCCGACGGTCAGGTCGGACCGATCGGCGGCATCGCCCAGAAGATCGCCGGTGCGCAGGCGGCCGGGGCCAAGCTGTTCTTCGTGCCGAAGGACAACTGCTCGGACGTCAAGGGCCTCCACCCGGACCTGCGGCTGGTCAAGGCGACCACGATGCACGAGGCGCGGGTGGCGCTGGAGTCGTGGGTCAAGGACCACGACGCGAAGCTGCCGGCCTGCTGACGCGGTCTGCGACTGTGAACTGACCGACCCACGAACGGGAGCCCTTGGTGGACTACGAGTTGGATGTGGACCCGGCGCTGGCGGCGGCCGTCCTCGAGATCGAGGGGCACCAGGCGCGCGTCGGGTGGGACCAGCCCGCCCGGCTCTATGCGCTGGTCGACACCGCTCGCCTCGTGGCGCAGGAGCCCGCGCTGGCGGCCCAGCTGGGCCTGGACGCCCCCGCTGAGCAGGGGTCGCTGACCCCGATCGAGCAGGACGAGCTGCCGGAGGGCCAGGAGCTGGAGCAGGCGCTGCCCGGCATCGTGTGGCCCGACGTGGTGGTCGGTTGCGCGGCCGTCGTCGAGCGGCTGGTGCTGCCGCCGGCAGCCGACGGACAGGTGCCCGAGGATCCGGCTGCTGCGGCGGAGTTCGCGCGCGACCACCCGGACGCGGAGGAGGTCCGCATCGTCGCGGGCGTCACGCGCCACGGGGCGGCGTACTGCGCTCTGCGCATGCGAAGCCACGACGAGGACAGTGCCGTGATGGGCGGCAACGACCTGGTGCCGGGGCTCATCGAGCTCCTGCGCGGCACACTGCAGGAGGACGAGAACGATGAGTGAACTCTTCGACGAGGAGCCGGACGCTCCGATGCCCGAGCGGCCCGGACGACGGGCCCGGGCGCTGGTGATCACCGGCGTCGTCCTCGTGATCGGCTTCTTCCTGCTCAGCGCGTTCTCGGGGATCTACACCGATCGCCTGTGGTTCCGTGAGGTCGGGTACGGCGAGGTCTTCTCCACCATGTTGTGGACGCGGATCGGGTTGTTCGTCGGATTCGGCGTGCTCATGGGCGGGATCGTCGCGCTCAACATGTATCTCGCGTTCCGCTACCGCCCGTTCTACGTGATGGCGGGGCCGGACGGCGTGGACCGCTACCGCGACGCGGTCACCCCGATCCGGGGCCTGCTGCTGACCGGAGTGAGCGTCGTCGTCGGGCTCTTCGCCGGCACCTCGGCCCTGGGCCACTGGCGGGCCTTCATGATGTGGCGCAACGGCGTTCCGTGGGGCCAGAAGGACGCCTACTTCAAGAAGGACATCGGCTTCTACGTCTTCGACCTGCCGTGGTGGAGCTTCGTCGTCGACTTCGCGATGGCGGTCGCCGTCGTCGCGCTGATCGCGACGGCCGTCGTCCACTACCTGTACGGCGGGATCCGGCTCCAGGCCGCCCACGACCGCCTCGCTCCGGCCGCCCAGGTCCAGCTGTCCGTGCTGCTCGGTGCCTTCGTGCTGATCAAGGCTGTCGACTACTACCTCGACCGGTTCAACCTCGTCACCGACGACCACAACCTCCTCACCGGCATGACCTACACCGGCGAGAACGCCATGCTCCCGGCGCGCAACATCCTGGTCGGTGTCGCGTTGATCTGCGCGGTCCTGTTCTTCCTCAACGTCTGGCGCCAGACGTGGCAGCTGCCGTCGGTCGGGCTCGCGCTCCTCGCACTGTCCTCCGTGCTGCTCGGCATGATCTGGCCCGCGATCGTGCAGAGCGTCCAGGTGAAGCCGTCGGAGGCGGACAAGGAGAAGTCCTACATCAAGACGAACATCGAGGCCACGCGTGAGGCCTACGGCCTCAGCGACATCAAGATCGAGCGCAACTATCAGGGCATCGCGTCCGACACCTCCGCCGCTCAGGGCAGGTCCGTGCTCGACCAGCTGACGACGACGCCGGTCATCGACCCGCTGCAGGTGCGCGAGACCTTCCAGCAGCGTCAGCGCAGCAAGGGCTACTACTCCGTGCCGGCCGTGCTCGACGTCGACCGCTACAAGATCAACGACCAGGAGGTGCCGCTGGTCCTCGGTCTGCGCGAGCTCGACCAGAGCGGCATCCAGGCCAAGTCGCAGAACTGGCTCAACCTGCACACCGTGTACACCCACGGCGACGGACTGATCGCCGCCTACGCGAACAAGATCGCCGTCAACGACGAGGCCAACGGGCGCATCGAATGGGCCGAGGGCATCCGCAGCGGGGGCGAAGAAGGCGGGTCGGACCTGACGAACACCGAGAAGTTCGAGACCCGCGTCTATTACGGCGAGCAGAGCCCGTCGTACTCCGTGGTCGGGAAGGCGAAGGGCGGCAGCGACGTCGAGCTCGGTCTCGACGAGAACGACCCCAAGGGCGAGTCCGACACCCGCACGACGTACGACGGCAAGGGCGGTGTGCCGGTCGGCAGCACCTTCAACCAGCTCATGTATGCGATCAAGTTCGGCGAGCCGAACTTCCTGCTGTCGGGTCGGGTCAACGCCAACTCGAAGGTGCTCTACAACCGCACGCCCACCGAGCGTGTCGAGAAGGTCGCGCCGTGGCTGACCGTCGACGGCGACCCCTATCCGGCCGTCGTGGACGGGAAGATCGTGTGGATCCTGGACGGCTACACGACCACGGACCGCTACCCGAACTCCGAGCGGGAGTCGTTCAAGTCGATGATCGACGACTCCTTGCAGCAGGACACCGGTCTGCAGACCATCCCGACCGATGAGATCAACTACATGCGCTCAGCCGTCAAGGCGACGGTCGATGCGTACGACGGCACGGTCACGCTCTACGAGTGGGACGAGTCGGACCCGATCCTGCAGACCTGGATGAAGGCGTTCCCGGGTGCGGTGCAGCCGAAGTCGGCGATCGACACCGAATTGCTGGCCCACATCCGATATCCCGAGGACCTGTTCAAGGTCCAGCGCTACCAGCTCGCGAAATATCACGTGAGCGACGCCGGGATCTTCTTCTCCGACGACGAGCGCTGGGAGGTCCCCGAGGACCCGAACGCGCAGCGCGACGTCGCGCAGCCGCCGTACCGGTTGTTCTCGACGGGCGTCGACGGCACCAACGACTGGTCGCTGACCTCCGTCTTCAAGCCGTGGGGCAACTCGAACACGTTGACCGCCTACATGCAGGTCAACTCCGACGCGACCTCCGCCGACTTCGGCCAAGTGCGGTTGCTCGAGACGGCCAACCAGGACACGCCCGGCCCCGGCCAGGTGGCGACCGAGATGCAGAGCAACGACACGGTCTCGACGAGGCTGACGCCCTATCGGGTGCAGGGAGCGCCGCCGCCGAAGTTCGGCAACCTGCTGACCCTGCCCGTCAATGGTGGGCTGATCTACATCCAGCCCGTCTATGCGGCCCGGAGCGCCACGTCGGCGTACCCGATCCTGCAGTACGTCATCGTGAAGTACGCCGACAAGATCGGCATCGACCGTGACCTGCCGTCAGCCTTGGCGGCTGCGCTTGGTGTGAAGCTGACCGACGACGGGACGACGCCGTCGACTCCGACGGAACCGACGAAGCCCGATGGTCCTGCCACGCCGGAACCGCCCGCCACAGGGTCCCCGGACGAGCAGATCGCCCAGGCTCTGCGCGCCGCTGACGATGCCTTCAAGGCGGCCGAGAAGGCGCAGAAGAAGAACGACACCGTCACCTGGGCCTCGGAGCTGCAGAAGGCGCAGGACGCCGTCGAGACGGCGGTCAAGCTGGCCGACGAGCGGGACAAGAAGG
>JASLDK010000234.1 GCA_030145945.1 Nocardioides sp. | reverse complement strand
CAGTATTCGACGCCCATGAGCACGATCGGGAACTGGGTGACCTTGAGGGTCTGGGCGAGCGTCATCGCCTCGAAGAGCTCGTCGAGGGTGCCGATGCCACCGGGCAGGACGACGTAGCCCTGGCTGTACTTGACGAACATCATCTTGCGGACGAAGAAGTAGCGGAAGTTGAGCCCGAAACCCACGTAGTCGTTGAGCTTCGCCTCCCACGGCAGCTCGATCCCGAGCCCGATGCTCTCCCCGCCGGCCTCCATCGCGCCCTTGTTGGCGGCCTCCATCGCGCCGGGCCCACCGCCGGTGATGACGGCGAAGCCCGCATCGGCGAGCGCGCCGCCGACCCGGACGCCGATGTCGTACGCCGGATGCGTGGTCGGAATGCGAGCCGAGCCGAACACCGAGATCGCCGGGCCCAGCTCGGCGAGGTCGTTGAACCCCTCGACGAACTCCGCCTGGATCTTCAGCACGCGCCAGGTGTCGGTGTGGACCCAACCGCCGTCGCCCCGACTGTCGAGCAGTCGCTGGTCGGTGGTGGAGCCCTCCGGACGTCCTTGGCTGGGGCGGGGGCCGGGTCCGTTGCGCCGGGTCATTCAGTCCTCCTGTGTCGCGGGGGTGTCGGGCTGCAGCCAGGCGCGAAGCGCGTCCTCGCACTGCGTGATGCGGGAGATCAGGACCTTCTCGTCCAACTTGTGAGCGTATTCGGCATCGCCCGGGCCGTAGTTGACGGCCGGGATGCCCAGCGCGCTGAAGCGGGCGACGTCGGTCCAACCGAACTTGGGGCTCACCGGCTGTGCGACCGCCTCGATGAACGCCTTCGCCGCGGGCAGCTCCAGGCCGGGCAGGGCGCCGGGCGAGGAGTCCGTGACGGTCACCTCGAAGCCGTCGAACACATCACGCACGTGGGCGGTCGCCTGCTCCACCGACAGGTCGGGGGCGAAGCGGTAGTTGACGGTCACCACGCACTCGTCGGGGATCACGTTGCCCGCGACGCCACCCGAGACGGCGACGGCGTTGAGGCCCTCGTGAAATTCGAGCCCGTCGATCACGGGACGACGCGGCTCGTAGTCGTTCAGGGTGGCGAGGATCGGCGCGGCGGCGTGGATGGCGTTGCTGCCGGTCCAGGCCCGCGCGGAGTGCGCCCGCTCCCCCGTCGTACGCACCTCGACGCGGAGCGTGCCCTGGCAGCCCGCCTCGATCTCGGCGCGCGAGGACTCCATCAGGATCGCGAAGTCGGCCTCGAGCAGTTCGGGGTTGCTCTCGGCGAGCTTGCCGAGACCGTTGTGGACGGCGGCTATCTCCTCGGCGTCGTAGAGCACGTAGGTGATGTCGCGGACCGGCGCGGTCAGTTCGGTGGCGAGCTTGATGATGACGGCGTCGCCGCCCTTCATGTCGCTGGTGCCGAGACCGTGGAGATATTCGCCGTCGTTGCGGCTCGGCAGGTTGTCGTTGACCGGGACCGTGTCGAGGTGACCGGCCAGGATCACCCGCTCCCCCCGGCCGAGGTGGGTGCGGGCGACGATCGTGTTGCCGTGGCGTACGACGTCCAGGTGGTCGCGTCCCACCAGCACCGCCTCGACGGCGTCGGTGATCGCCTGCTCGTTGAGGCTGACCGACTCGATGTCCACGAGTTGCTGGGTCAGGGTGACCACGTCTGCGGTCGGGTCGATCCGGGGCGTGGAAGGCACGAGGCCAGTCAACCAGCCCACGGATGGACGCTCGGTGACGACTGGCCGCCGACGCCGTGGAAGGCAAGGGCGGCGAGCACGCGGCGGTTGCGGTCGTCCTCGTCGAAGAGCCCGAGTTTGAGGAAGATCCGGGTGATGTGGGCCTCGACCGTGCGGTGCGAGAGCACGAGGGCCTGCGCCATGGCGCCGTTGGACCAGCCGCGGGCCAGGAGCGCGAGCACCTCGACCTCGCGGTCGCTGAGCCCGGAGACACTGCCGTGCACGGGTTCGACGAGCACCGTCATGCCCACCACCTCCTGACCGTGTCTCGTGCGGGCTGTTGCTGCCCTCGAATCGTGGCCCCACCGGCGGGTGGCCTTCGTCCGCCTGACGGTTGATCATGCGCAACGGACGTCCTCCTCGCGGAGGACGGCCGTCGTCATGCCTGTCGGCGGCAGATCGGTCAGGCCAGGCTGACCGCCAGGATCGCCGTGTCGCCGTCTCCGACGCTGACCTCGGTGCCGCCGGCGGCCTCCTCGAGCACGGTGTACGACGTCGCGAGGGTCTCGCCGGCGATCAGGGCCTCGTGCGTGCGGGCTGCCGCGAGCACCGCGGGCGCACCGCTGATGACCAGCTCGATCCTGTCCGTGACCTGGAAGTCCGCGTCTCGGCGAGCCTGCTGGACGGCACGCACCAGGTCGCGGGCGACGCCCTCCTCAGCAAGCTCGGGAGTGACGACGGTGTCGAGCACGACGAAACCACCGGTCGGCAGCATCGCGGTCGCGGCACCAACAGCTGCTTCGCCGACGACCGTCTCGAGGGCGTACTCACCCTCGACGAGCGCGAGACCACCGGAGGTCACGGCACCGGACGCATCCACGGACCAGTCGCCGGACTTCGAGCCCTTGATGGCGAGCTGGACGTCCTTGCCGAGCCGGGGCCCGGCCGCCCGGGCGTTGACGGTGAGCTTCTGCTCGACCCCGAAGCCCGCGGCCTCGTCGGAGTCGGCGGCCACCAGGTGCACCGACTTCACGTTGAGCTCGTCGGCGATGATCTCCGCGAACGGCTCGAGCGCGGCCGGGTCGTCGACGACGACCGTGAGTCCGGCCAACGGCAGGCGGTTGCGCAGCTTGGCCGCCTTGCGCAGGGCCGAGGTGGTCGAGCAGACCTCGCGGACCTCGTCCATCGCGGCGACCAGGCTGGCGTCGGCGGGCAGTGCCGAGACGTCCGGCCAGTCGGCCAGGTGCACCGAACGTCCGCCCGTCAGACCGCGCCAGATCTCCTCGGTCGTCAGCGGAAGCAGCGGCGCCACTGCACGGCACACGACGTCGAGCACGGCGGCCAAGGTCTCGAAGGCCTCGGGCTTGCCCTCCCAGAACCGCTCGCGGGAGCGACGGACGTACCAGTTCGTCAGCACGTCGAGGAAGGATCGCGTGGTCTCGCAGGCGTCCGCGATCGCGTAGTCGTCGAGTTCGGCGGTCAACTTCTCCACGAACTGCCGCGTCTTGGCGAGCAGATAGCGGTCGAGCGGGTCCTTGCTGTCCGTCGAACCGCTGGCGTCGTACTGCTCGGCATTGGCGTAGAGTGCGAAGAAGAACCAGGAGTTCCACAACGGCAGCATCACTTGACGCACGGCGTCGCGGATCCCCTGCTCGGTGACGACCAGGTTGCCGCCGCGCAGGATCGGCGAGGCCATCAGGAACCAGCGCATCGCGTCGGCGCCGTCGCGGTCGAAGACCTCGGAGACGTCGGGATAGTTGCGCAACGACTTCGACATCTTGTTGCCGTCGGAGCCGAGCACGATGCCGTGGCTGATGCACGACGAGAACGCCGGCTTGTCGAAGAGCGCCGTCGCCAGGATGTGCAGTGTGTAGAACCAGCCGCGCGTCTGGCCGATGTATTCGACGATGAAGTCCGCCGGGAAGTGCTGTTCGAACCATTCCGCGTTCTCGAACGGATAGTGCACCTGCCCGAAGCTCATCGAGCCCGAGTCGAACCACACGTCGAGCACGTCGGAGACCCGGCGCATCGTCGACTGGCCGGTCGGGTCGTCCGGGTTCGGCCGGGTCAGGTCGTCGATCCAGGGTCGGTGCAGGTCGGGCTCGCCCTGGGCGTTGAGCGGCAGCCGACCGAAGTCACGCTCGATCTCCTCGAAGGAGCCGTAGACGTCGATCCGCGGGTATTCCGGATTGTCGGACTTCCACACAGGGACGGGCGATCCCCAGAACCGGTTGCGGGTGATCGACCAGTCGCGGGCGTTGTCGATCCACTTGCCGAACTGGCCGTCCTTGATGTGGTCGGGGACCCAACGGATCTCCTGGTTGAGCTCGGCCATCCGCGCCTTGATCGCGGTGACTTCGACGAACCAGCTGCTCACACCCTTGTAGATCAGGGGCTCCCGACAGCGCCAGCAGTGCGGGTAGGAGTGGTCGTAGGTCTCACGGCGCAGGAGCACCGTGCCGGGAGTGACCGAGCCCGCCTGACCGCCCTGGGTGACGGCCTTCAGGTCGTCGATGATCTGGAGGTTGGCGTCGAAGACCAGCATGCCGGCGTACTCGCTGACGGGAGCGGTGAACCGGCCGTCCTTTCCGACGGGCATGACCGACTCGATGCCCTCGCGGTCGGTGACCTCCTTGTCGACCTCACCGAAGGCGCCGGCACTGTGCACCAGGCCGGTTCCGTCGGTGGTGGTGACGGCCTCGTCGGCAGCCACGACGCGGAAGGCGTTGGGGTGGTCGGCGTAGTAGGAGAACGGCGGTGCGTAGACCAGGCCGAGCAGGTCGCTGCCCTTGCCGCGCCAGGACACGGTGAGCTCGCCCTCCCCGTCCTTCGGGGCGAGCTCGCGGGCGTACGCCGACAGGCGGGCCTCGGCGAGGACCAGCCGGTCACCCTCGTGGTCGACGACGACATAGTCGATGTCGGTGCCGACCATCACGGCGAGGTTGCTGGGCAGCGTCCACGGGGTCGTGGTCCAGATCAGCAGCTTCGCGCCCTCGAACTCACCGGGCGTGGTGATCCGGAAACCGACGGTGACCGCGGGGTCCTGACGCATCTTGTAGACGTCGTCGTCCATCCGCAGCTCGTGGTTGGACAGCGGGGTCTCGTCGTTCCAGCAGTAGGGCAGGACGCGGAAGCCCTCATAGACCAGGCCCTTGTCGAACAGGCCCTTGAACGCCCACAGCACGGACTCCATGAACTCGGGGTTCATGGTCTTGTAGTCGTTGTCGAAGTCGACCCAGCGGGCCTGGCGGGTGACGTAGTCGCGCCACTCGCCGGTGTACTTCAGCACCGACGCCCGGCAGGCGTCGTTGAACTTGTCGATGCCCATCTCGACGATCTCGTCGGTGGTCTTGATCCCGTTGAGGCGCATCGCCTCGAGCTCGGCGGGCAGACCGTGGGTGTCCCAGCCGAACCGGCGCTCGACACGCTTGCCGCGCATCGTCTGGTAGCGCGGAACGATGTCCTTGACGTATCCGGTGAGCAGGTGGCCGTAGTGCGGCAGGCCGTTGGCGAACGGCGGCCCGTCGTAGAAGACGAACTCGTTCTCACCATCGGCGCCCGGGTCGCGCTGCTCGACCGACGCGCGGAAGGTGTCGTCCTCGGCCCAGTAGGCCAGCACGCCCTCCTCGATCGCGGGGAAACGCGGCGAGCTCGGGACGCTCGCCTGATCGGCGGGTCCGGCGGTCGGGTCAGTGGTGACCTTTGGATAGGTCATGGGTTCGGGTCTCCTGCGTCGGGTCTGCTGGTCGTCTCAGCTGCGGCTCGTTCACCGCAGGGACGATCCGTCAGGACCGCGGTACCACCCTGCTTGCCCCGGTCCGGTGACGGTTGCTGCGCAACCACCTCGACCTCCGAGGCCCCTCTTGTGCACGGCTGTGACGGGCCTGCCCGCCGGGTTCTACTGATCCTTCGGTCTCGTGACGGTCGCTGGGCGACCTCCTCGACCTCCGGATGTTCTTCCCGGAGCTCGCCGCTGATGACGGCTCGAACGCTGTGGGACAAGCCTACGGCGGCGGGGCGCCTTACGGGAAACCGGATTCGGCTCAGCGCGCTGAGCCGAATCCACCGGCATCGACCATCAACGTCTCGAGCGCATCGGCGACGTGTCGACTCCAGGTCAGACTGACGTGCGACTCGTCGTTGTAGAGACCGATGTCGTCGGCGACCGCAGGGCAGTATTGCTGCACGCAGATCAGCGGTTGGACATCGACCTCGCGCACGCCTGCGTCCTGTGCCTGGCCGCGGACCCACGTGCCGGCGGACAGGAACCGTCCGGAGATCGTCAGCTCGCAGTCCGCCAGCCCGTGGCCTGCGGCAGCAAGACATTCCGGCACCGAGGGAACCGACATCGTCTCGCGCAACGGGTTGTCGGAAAGGAGGGTCACCGACGGTGCCAGCTTGGCGAGGGTCGGCATCGCCGAGTGGACAGCCTTGCTCCACGAAGCGGCGTCGCCCCACGCACCATCACCGACACCGATGTCGGTGATGCTGGCGACCACCAACAGGTCGGGTCGCATGCCCGCGATCTCTGCCCGACTGCGCTTGCGGTAGTCGGCGCACTCCGGTGACGCACCGTTCTTGCCACCGGGGTAGGTCGGCAGGTCCCACACCGGGCACCCCACCCGGACGTACGGCACCAGGTTGTAGCCCTTCTGGGACGCGATCCGCTCCAACGCCGGCAGCCACTGGCCGAGATGGGAGTCACCGAGGGCAACCATGGTCGGCCGAGCGGGATCGACCGCATCCGGACAGGCGCCGATCTCGAGGTCGGGCACGGTCCAGCAGAAACCGCCGTCCTTGAAGCTGTCCGCGGCGATCTGCTCCGTGGACACTCGCGGCGGGACGGGCGCGCCCGCGCTGGCGAACTCGTGGCTGCAGGTCAGCTCCGACTGGATCTGCTTCAGGTCCACACGCGCGCCGGAGGCAGTGGGCGCAAACCGACACAGGTCGGCGTTGTCGGCGTACCACTGAGCGGCGTTGTCGCGGGCTTGTGACTCGCGATGCCCGGCGTACGCGAAGGAGGCCACGGCGACCGAGAGCACGACACCGGCCGTGACCGGCCACCACACGAGCGGGCGCATCCCCCGGAAGGTCGTCCGCCGACGGCGGAGCAGCGGGTTCTCGACGAACCGATAGGTGAGGTCGGCCGCGATGAGCGAGAGGGCGACCAGCACCAGGTCGCTGGTCAACGGCGACCAGTCCGACGGCAGTTGCGGGCGCCCCAGCACGATCACCGGGAAGTGCCACAGATAGAGACTGTAGGAGATGTTGCCGAGCCACCGCATCGGTTGCAGTCCGAGGACCCAGTTGACGCCGACCTGGCGTTGCAGTCCGGCAGCGATCAGCAGCACGGCGCCCACGGTCGGGATCAGCGCCTGCCAACCGGGGAATCCCTCGCTGGTCACGGTGGCCGCACTGATCGTGATCGCGGCGAGGCCGATCACCCCTCCGACCCAGGCGAACCAGCGCGGAAGGCGCACGATCCCCGGCAGCCGGGCGATCACCAGCGCGAGGAGCGCGCCCAGTGCGAGCTCGAAGGCGCGGGTGTACGTCGAGAAGTAGGCCTCGGTGGGTCGGGTCGCCGTCAGCGTGATCGACGCACCGATCGACAGCAGTGCCAGCACTCCGACGATGCCGACGATCAGACGGGGGCGCACCGCGCGCAGCAGCAGGATGAGCAGCAGCGGCCAGACGAGGTAGAACTGCTCCTCGACCGCCAGCGACCAGTAGTGCTGGAACGGCGTGACGGTGGCGTCGGCGAAGTAGTCGGTCGCCTGGTCGATGAGGTGGAGGTTCTGCAGGAAACCGGCCGACCACAGTG
>JASLDK010000197.1 GCA_030145945.1 Nocardioides sp. | reverse complement strand
ACGGCGTACCCGAGCACAGCAGCGGCCCAACTCGGCGCGGCCTGGTCGTCCCCACCCCGCTCGCGAGCGAGCCGAAGACCGGCCTCCTCGACCGCACGTGCCGGGTCGGCGCCGCTGTCGATCATGTCCCCGAGCGGCGCGAGGACGCCGAAACGAACGGCGTCGACGAGCAGATTGATGTCGCCCGTCGTCGCCTGGTCCTCGGTCAGAATGTCGTCGAGGATGCCCCGGAAGCCGTCGGCGTCGTCGAACACCCGCGAGCCATGCTCGACGACGAGTGCACGCAGCGCCTCATGCAGTTCCACTCGCCAGAGTCTGTCAGAGCGCTGTCAGAGGACCGCCGCGATCAGGTCGTCTCCCAGCGGAACAGCCTCGCCGCCAGCAGCGTCACGACGACCGCGAAGCCGGCCAGGATCAGCAGCGGCACCAGCGCCGCGGACGGACCTTCGCCGCGCACCATGACGTCGAGCATGCCGGTGTTGAGGTGCTTGAGGGGCAGCAGGTCGGAGAGTCGCTGCAGCCAGCGCGGTGCGACGTCGAGGGGGAAGAACGATCCGCTGAGGAAGGCCATCGGGAGAACCAGGAAGTTCGCGAGGTTCACCGCACCCTCGGTGGTCTTCGCGATCGCTCCCGCCAGCAACCCGATTGCCATGAAGCACAGCGTCCCGACGCCGATCAACGGGATCGCCATCCAACACGATCCGGTCAGGGTCAGTCCGAACCCGGCGGCACCCACGGCGAGGAAGATCGCGAGTTGGCCGAGGGCGATCATCAAGGTGACCGCGATGCGTGCACCGACGATGGTGCGGGTGTTGACGGGCGCGAGTTGGAGGCGTCGCAGCAGCTTGGACTGCCGCCACCCCTGGAGGGTCGCGGCAGCACCGAAGGCGGCGCTCATTGCCACGGCCCAGCCCAGCAGGCCCGGCGTGACGAACTGGATGGCGGTGAGCGACTCGTCCTCGACCCGGTCGGCCTTGAAGGAGTACGGCGGGGGCTGGCCCGTCGCCGCGACGTTCGCCGCATCCACGAAGGCTCGCAGCGTTCCCTGCGTGATCGCGGCCTTGGTCTGGTCGGTCTGCGTGTAGTGGGCGACCAGTTCGTCGCCGCGTTGCTCGACGGCGACGTCCGCATCACCCTTGCGGACCTTGGCCAACGCTGCCGCACGGTTCTTGCTGTGCTCGACCTTGAAGGCATCCTTGAACGCCTTGGCCGCGCCGGCGGGCAGATCGTCGATCAGGCCGACCTTCCCGATCTGGACCATGTCGACCCGCGACTGGCCAGCGTTGCCCAGGAGTCCTCCGAAGAGCACGAGGAACATCAGCGGGAAGATGACCGCGAAGAACAGCGACGTCTTGTCACGCCAGAATCCGCGCAGGATGGCGATCGAGAGCGCCCGGAAGGGGCTGTCTGTCTTCATGCGCGGTACTCCCGTCCGGTCAGGGCGAGGAAGACGTCCTCGAGGGTCCCGGTCTGGACCGAGACACCGTCGAGCCGGTCGCCGGCGGCGAGTTCGGTGATGACCGTCCCCGGGTCGCGGGTCACGAGGACCACTCCGTCAGCGTCCTCCCGGCTCTCGGTGACGCCGGCCATCGCCGACGCGTCAGCCAAGGTGAGCACGCCGGGCGCGACCCGGATCCGCGCCGGGGCGTCCAGACCACGCACGAGTGCGGCCGGTGTGTCGACCTTCAGGATCTGCCCGTGGTCCATGACCGCCACCCGATCGCACAGCACCTCGGCCTCGTCCATGTAGTGGGTCGTGAGCACGACAGTGCGGCCACTGTCGTTGATCGACGACAGCAGGTCCCACAGGTTGCGCCGAGCCTGCGGATCCAGCGCGGCCGTGGGCTCGTCGAGGAACACCAGCTCCGGGTCGTGCACCAGCGCACAGGCGATCGAGAGACGCTGCGCCTGCCCTCCCGAGAGCTGCTCGACCCGGGTGTCGGCCTTGTCGGTCAGGCCGACGCGCTCGAGCCAGTCGTCGGCGGTGGCACGCCCCACCGCGTAGAGACTCGCGAAGGTACGGATCTGCTCACGCGCGGTCAGGCGCTCGAAGAACGACGACGCCTGGAGCTGGACCCCGATCCGCGGTTGCAACCGAGGGTTGCGGGGCCAGACCGGCTCGCCGAACAGCTCGACGACACCGCCGTCCGGCTGCCGCAGCCCCTCGATCATCTCCAGCAGCGTGGTCTTGCCCGCGCCGTTGGGACCCAGGACGCCGACGAACTCACCGACCTCGATGTCGAGATCGACGGAGTCGACGGCCACCAGGTCGTCGTACCTCTTGGTCAGGGCACTCACGTGGATGGCGTTCATCGCCACTGACCATAGCCACGCATCGGACCCCTCAAACAAACCCGAGGTGACCCCCGTGCACTCAGGCCAGCAGCCCCCGCACCACCCGCAACCCGACAGACACCTTGGCGATGTCCGTCGGCTCGTCGGAGCACACCGCGTCGAGCGCATCGATCGCCTTGTCGACGACTCCCCCGGCGACGGCTTCCCAGGCCTGCACACGAGCCGCCGCGACCTCGCGGGGCTCGACGCCGTCGGTCTCGACCTCGCCCGACGCATCCAGCACCTGCGCAGTCAGCTGCGCGTGGACTCCGTAGAGATCGTCGCGCAGGGCTGCTCGCGCCATGGTCTGCCACTGGTCAGCCCGGGGCAGGTCGACGATGCGCTGCTGCAGCACCGTGAGCCCCATCCGCTCGCCCAGCGCGAAGTGGACCCGCGCCACGTCAGCCGGAGCCAGGTCGTGGCTGTGGGCGATCTCGACGATGTTGAGCAGCGTGTAGGCGACGTCGAAGCACGCAACGCGGGCTGCGAGATCCTCCGGGACGCCCTGACTCACCAGCAGCGTGCGTCGGGCTTCGTAGGCCTCGAGCTCGACCCCGGTCAGCAACTCCGGGAGCGCCAGCATCGTCTCCTGCACGTCGATCGCGAAGAACTCGACATTGCCCTGGCTGTCGAGCGGTGGCCGTCGGTTGGTGACCAGCCAGCGCGACGCGCGCTCGACGAGCGTGCGCATCTCCACCCGCATCCGAGTCTGGACGGCCGCGTCGAGGACGTTGTCGTACTGCTCGAGCTCGCGCCGCAGGTCGAGGGACCCGAAGATCTCGCGTGCCACGAAGTTGGCCCGGGTCAGCTCAGCAGCGCTCGCGCCGGTCTCACCCGCCAGCCGCGGCCAGTAGGTCATGCCAGCACCGTTGACGAGGTCGTTGACGACCTGGGTCACGATGATCTCGCGCCGCAACGGGTGCTCGACGATCTGGTCCATGAACCCAGCCTGGATGGGCTCGGGGAAGTAGGACTGCAGGTCGAGGTCGAGATAGCGGTCCTCGGGCAGGTCGGAGGCCAGCAGCTCCTCCGCCAGCACGATCTTGGTGTAGGCCATCAGCACCGCGAGCTCGGGCTGGGTGAGGGTGCCACCCGCGTCGATGCGGCGAGCGACCTCGCGGCTCGACGGCAACGCCTCGAGCTCCCGGTCGAGCAGGCCCTTGGCCTCCACGTCCCGCATCCAATGCTCGTGCACGTGCAACAGCGACACCGCGTTCTTTGCGGCGTTGGCCAGGGCGAGGTTCTGCTCGTAGTTGTCCCGCAGCACCAGCAAGGCGACCTCGTCGGTCATCGACGCAAGCAGCTCGTTGCGCTGCTTGCCGGTCAGATCACCGGCCGCCATCACTCGGGCGAGCAGCACCTTGAGGTTGACCTCGTGGTCGGAGGTGTCGACG
>JASLDK010000196.1 GCA_030145945.1 Nocardioides sp. | reverse complement strand
CTTCACGCACGGTGGACCAGCCGCTCCCCGTCGCCGCCTCCAGCCGCACCGGCCGGGCGGCCCGGAGCCTGACCCGGGCGCCTGCGACCCTGACCGTGGCGGGCACCGGCACGGTGGCAGCGAGGTTGACGGGGGCTGCGGCACGAGCACCAGTACGACGGTCGGCGCGATCACCGGTGCCAGCCTCGACACCGGTGATCGAGAGGATGAGGGTGGCGACAGTCGCCGCGGCCACGAACAGGACCGTGCTCCTCACCGCTTCACCTTCTGGGGGACGCTCGTCCAGGTGGCGCTGGTCAACCCGGGCCCGCTGAGCGTCAACCGGACGGAGATCCGCTGGCCACGGTCCTTGCCCGTCACGCGGTACGACGCCTTCTTCGCCCTCTTGATCGGTTTGCCGTTGCGAAGCCACTGGTAGGAGATGGTCGCGGGCGCCGGCGACCAGGTGCCGGGCTTGGCCTTGAGCACCTTCCCGAGCCTCGCCTTGCCCTGGACCTTCGGCGTGGCCGTCGCCGTGAAGGAGGAGCCGTGCTGTCCGCCCGGGGACACGCTCGGGGTGACACCGACGGTGGCTGCGGACCACGACGGGTCGGAGGCACCCGGCAGGATGAGCCGGTAGGTCGGCTTGTTGCCCAGGCAGTCGTCGACGCTCATCCCCCACACCCCGTCCGGCTCCGCCCACGCCAGCGCCGACGAGTCCGGCGACAGGGTCGGCTCGTGCAGTGCGCCGTCACCGGAGATCTCGCAGCCGAAGGTCGGGTTGGCGGGATCGGTGGAGGTCAGCACGTCGCCGTGGTTCCTGAGCAGGGTGATGGTCTCGTCGCCGGCGTCACCCCGGGTCGCGACGGTCACCGATCCGTTGCGAGCGACCTCGAAGTCAGTGAGTTCCTTCGCATCGGGGCGGTAGACCCGCTCATCGAACCAGGGGATGTCACGTTGGCCGAGGTCGTAGAGGTGGTTGTCGAGCCGGTTCCACACACTGAGGATGACCCGGTTGTTGGTCACCCAGGAGGGCTTGTCCTGGAAGGAGACCCCCCAGTACGCCGGGTCGCTGGCGTAGCCGGCGGCGGTGTAGCTCGTCGCCCAGTGCTTGATGCCGTACCAGAGCTTGAAGTAGGTGTAGGCGATCTTGGTCCCGTCGGGCGAGATCGCGGTCTCGGTCAGGTCGCGTCCCTGCAACACGTTGTTCTCCACGTCGCGCAGGTCGGGCGGGTCGATGACGTTGAAGACCTCGCCCCGCTGGTTCATCCGATAGATCAGACCGCTGTGGTGGGCGACGACGACCCCGGCGTCCGACTGGGTCGGCGACTGCCACGGGTCGCCGGGGGTGCCGCCGCTGGTGACCTGGCGCGCCTGGCCGCCGTCGCCGTCGGCGAGCCACACGTTGTGGTCCTTGATGTAGACGATGGCGCCGGGGGCCGCTGCGGCGCTGGCCTGCGGGGTGGGTACGACGCCGGCCAGGCCGGCCAGCATGCCGGCGAGGGCGGTGCCGGCCAGGGCGCGGCGGGCAGGGGTGATGAGGGGCATCTGCACTTCTCCTTGGGTGCCGGAAGGCTCAGTGGCCGATGACGCCGGCCGGGTCGTGGGTCTCCCGCACGCTGTCCAGGCGGGCACGCATCCCGTCGGGCCAGGCGGTCTCGAGGGCACTCGGCTTGTTGAGGGAGCCGATGAAGTTGGGCTGGAAGCCGCCGCTGGCCCACGGCGCCATCGCGGACGCGAGTGCGCCGACCGCGGCCGGCACCGGTCCGGCGAACAGCTCCGGCACCGGGGCGCTGACCAGGAACAGGCCGTACGCCGCATCGCGGCCGACGACCGAGTCGGGTCGCTGCGCCGGTTGGGCCAGGCGCCCCCCGAGCCGGCGTAGCTCCACGACGGCCAACGGGACGTCGACCTGTGGGCCGGCGGCGGTGATCAGGGTCCGGGCCGCGGCGGAGTCGAAGTCGCGCAGCAGCGCACCAGCCTCCAGTGCGGGCATCGGTTGCTCCGGGTCGCTGTGGATGGCGCCGAGCGCGGTGACCGGGAGCTCGACCACGGTGTCGATGATCGGCTCGGCGATCTTGCGCATCGGCTCGATCAGCTCGGCGCCACGCTCCGCGTCGGCCACCACCGCGATCCGCACGTGCACGACGAACCGGCCACGCAACGGCGCCGGAATCAGCTCGAGGTCGGGCAGGCGCAACAGCGCGGCCGAGGTGTTGACCTCGTCGGGCGCGAGCGCCGACCACACCGCCCACTCGGAGAGGACGCGTTCGGCGTCGGCGGCGTCGAAGAACAGCCCGCCGCCGTACACCGTGCGGAGCTCGATCAGGGCAAGCTCGACCGAGGTGACCACGCCGGGCAGGTGCTTGCCGCCGAGGAGGGCGGCGAACAGGTCCGGGTGGCTCTCACAGGACACGGTCAGCAGCTCACCGGCGCCGGTGACGATCTCGGCGGAGCGCACGTAGTCACTCGCCCACCCGAAGGTGCGACCGAGTGGGCTCAGGCCGCCGCCGAGGAGATAGCCGACGGCGCTGACCGCGGGTGCCGATCCGGCCGGCGCAGCCAGGCCGTGGGGGGCGGCGGCAGCCAGGACGTCGGCCCAGGTTGCTCCGGCGCCGACCCGCGCGGTCTTCGCGACCGGGTCGACCTGCACCCCCGCGAGGCTGCGGGTCAGCAGCGCGACGCCGCCCTCGATGGCGTGGGTCCAACCGTGCCCGGTGCCGACCGGGTGGACCCGTTCGCCGCGGACGGCGGCATCGCGGACGATCCGGACCACCTCCTCGGCAGTGCGGGGCTCAACCACTTCGCTCGGTGCGTGGGCGTGGGCGAGATTGAAGACGGGGACTGCGTGAGACATGGGATTCCTTTGCTTCGGTGATGGTGGTGGTGCTGGCGCCGAGTCGTGTTCAGCCGATGCGGTGGGTGCCGGTGGCACTCACCGGCGAACCCGGATCGGGTCGCTGGTGACGCTCACGGGCGGCTTGCCGGGGGCCTTGAAGACGACCTTGATCCGCAGCCGGTGGCCGCGGTCGGCGGAGACCACGCGGTGCTTCGCGCCCTTGCCGACCCGTTTCCCGTCCCGCAGCCAGGTGACCTTGGCCTTGCCCGCCGCTGCCACTGCGGCGAGATCGGCTCGCAGCACCTTGCCGACGCGGGCCTTGCCCGTGATCCGCGGTTTGCCGGTCTCGGTCTGCTGGCCAGGCTTCGATGCCGGTGGGCGCAGCGGGCTCAGCGCTGCGGGAGACCAGTCCGGTTCGGAGGCACCGGGCAGCAACAGGGTCGAGGGGCGCGTGCAGTCGTGTGCTCCGGAGCGGATCCAGACCCCGTCGCTCTCCGCCCACGCCAGCGTGTCGCTGTCGGGCGCCCAGGTCGGGTCGTTGATGACGGTCGGACCGATCTGGCACACCGGTGCGGGCACGGCGGGCGCCGGGCCGGAGACCGCGTTGCCGCTCACGTCGTACCAGATGATCCAACGCTCGTCGTCGTGACCGCGCACGGCGGCCAGCAGCCGACCGTCCGGGCTGAGCTCGGCGTTGTCGAGGTCGGTCGAGCTCGCGCCGTACACGTCCTCGTCGTCGAACCAGTACGCCGGTTCGTCGCCGAGGTCATGGAGCTGGATCTGGGATCCGTAGCCGCCGCTCTGCAGGGTGCGACCGTTGCCGATCCAGGACGGCTCCCAGAAGAAGGTGCTGCCGAGCGCTGCCGGAGCGGTGAGGTGGTCGGCGGCCGTGTAGGCCGTGGCCGAGCGGATGCCGAACGGGCTGACGTAGTTGGTGAGTGTGTAGGCGATGCGCTGGCCGTCCGGCGAGACGGCTGCGCTGCTGACGTTGCCGTCGACGTCATGGCCGACGGACGTCGGCAGGGGCGGCGGGTCCATCGTGTTGAGGACGGTGCCCTGCTGGTCCATCCGGACCAGCAGGGCACCGTGGGTGGCCACGACGATGCCGCCGTCGGACTGTGTCGGCGAGCCGTAGGGCAGCGTCGCGCTGCCGTCCCGGGTGAGCGCACGCTGGCCCGATCCGTCCCCGCCGGCGATCCACACGTTGTGGTCCTTGACGTAGACGAGGGTGCCGCCGGGCGCGGCGGCCACGGCAGGCGCGGGCGCCGCCACGGGCGTGGCGGCGAGCGCTCCCCCGGCGAGCAGGGCGAGGGCGAGCAGGCGGGACATGATTCCTCCAGGAGCGCGACAGGGGTGGTGGCCCGAGATGACGTGGCGATCCTCGACAACCGCACTGGAGCCGCACTGGCATCCGACTGGAGACCCGCTCGGACGGCTCCGGCGTGGGACACACGTCGATCCGCTCCGCGCGATCTAGGGTGACCTCATGGTCGCCCGGCAAGAGACGCACCAGGGGTCCGGAGCGTCCGGGACTCCCGCGGAGTTCGTTGCTGCCGTGTCCGGCCTCCGCTCAGCCGAATTCCGGCCCGAGGTCTTCTGCGAGGAGATGCCCGCACCGCAGCGGATCGCGCCGTACGCCGCCGCTCTGTCCGCCGACGTCACCGTCGACGACGAGGAGGTGTCCACGGGGCGCCTGGTGCTGCTGCACGACCCGGCGGGCAACGACGCATGGGAGGGCACCTTCCGCTGCGTTGCCTACTGCCGAGCCGAGATCGACCACGACCTGGCCACCGATCCGATGCTCACCGACGTCGGCTGGACCTGGTTGACCGACGCCCTCGAGGCGCACGGCGCCGAGCACGTCGCTGTGTCGGGCACGGTCACCAAGGTCGTCACCGAGTCCTTCGGCTCGATGGCCGACGAACCCGGCAACGCCCAGTTGGAGATCCGCGCCTCCTGGACGCCCGTCGATGCCGACCAGATGGCCGCACACGCCGAGGCATGGGGCGAGCTGATGTGTACGGCGGGCGGGCTGGAGCCCGTCCCGGACGGGATCGCCGTCATGCCGTCGCGCCGCGGGCAGCGGGGCCCTGCCTGATGAGCGGTGCACCCGATCCAGCCGTCGACGCCACGGACGAGGAGATCGTCGAGGAGCCGGTCGAACTGCTGACCCTGTCCGAGGGCCTGCCCCCGGTCATCGACACCGCCGAGGCACTCGCCGGCTATTGCACGCTGCTCGCCGCCGGCTCGGGTCCGGTGGCGATCGATGCCGAGCGCGCGTCGGGCTACCGCTACTCCAGCCGTGCCTACCTGATCCAGGTCAAGCGGCAGGGCGCAGGGATTGCACTGATCGACCCGATCCCGTTCCCCGACCTGGCCCCGCTCGCCGAGGCGATCGGCGACGCCGAGTGGATCCTGCACGCAGCCACCCAGGACCTGCCCTGCCTCGCCGAGGTCGGGCTGAAGCCGGTCGCCCTCTTCGACACCGAGCTCGCCGGACGACTGCTCAACTATCCGCGGGTCGGCCTCGCGACCCTCGTCGAGACATTGCTGGAGCGCCACCTGCGCAAGGAACACTCGGCCGTCGACTGGTCGACCCGCCCGCTTCCCGAGCCCTGGCTGGAGTACGCCGCCCTCGACGTCGAGGTTCTCGTCGAACTGCGCAACCTGCTGGCCGAGCAGCTCGAGGAGGCCGGGAAGGCCGACTGGGCGCGGCAGGAGTTCGAGCACGTGCGTGGGTTCGCACCGACTGTCCGGGTCGATGCCTGGCGACGCACGTCCGGACTCCACAAGGTCCGCGGTCGGCGTACCCTCGGCGCGGTGCGGGCCCTGTGGGAGACCCGCGACCGGATCGCCCGGGAGCGGGACGTCACGCCGAGCCGACTGATCCCCGACGCCGCGATCGTCGCCGCCGCCACTGCCATGCCGACCAGTCGTGGCGCGCTGCTCGGCACGCCCGGGTTCCACGGGCGCGGCGCATCCCGACACGCCCGCGAATGGCTGGCAGCCCTCAAAGAGGCGGCCGAGCTCGACGAGAACGACCTCCCGACCCGGGTCACCCATGGCGACGGACCTCCGACGCCGCGCGCCTGGGCCGACAAGGACCCGGTCGCCGCACGCCGTCTCGAGATCGCCCGCGCTGCCGTCGCCGACCTCGCCGAGACCAACTCCCTGCCGGTGGAGAACCTGCTCACCCCGGACACCCTGCGGCGGGTCATGTGGACACCTCCCACGACCCGCGACGCCGTCGACCTGCTCGAGGCCGTCATCGACCAACTGCGCTCACTCGGCGCACGCAGCTGGCAGATCGGCTTGACCGCACCGGCGCTGAGCCGGGCGATCCTCGATGCCGAGAGCTCCGGCAGCGTGCCGACGAAGGGTCAGTCGCCCGACGCGGTCGGGGACGGCGTACCCGAAGCGGGCTGAGACGGCGAACCGCTCGGCCCCTCCGTCGCAGAGTCGGTCGGCGCGACATAGTCCGGATCGAGGAGCGTGCGGGACAACTCGTCGATCGCGCGCAGTGACGCCTGGAGATCGGCAATGTCAGGCGTGGTGAGCAGCGTCTTGATCTCGGGGTTGATCAGGGCCCGCAGATCAGTGATCTGGGGCATCAACGGCGACAGTCGGATGTTCTTCATGGTCTGGTTGAAGACCGCGCTGCTCGCGGGCATCTGGTCGGGCTGCAGGAAGTCGGACGACAAGGCGACCGTGAGCTTGGCCGGCTGCAGATAGCCCGTCGCGGCGACGCGCGCCAGCACCTCGTCGCTGACGAGGTAGGTCAAGAAGTTGGCAGAAGCCTCCGTGCGGGCGGGCTTGCCGGGCGAGAGGCAGATGCCGTCGAGGTCGCCGACGGTGGCAGCCGAACCCATCGAGGGCATCGGCATCACGTCGAAGTTGAGACCTGACTTGGCACGGAACTCGGGCGTGAGGTTGCGGAATCCCGCGAGCATGGCGAGCTTGCCGCGACGGAACCACTCGACCGGCGGGCGCTGCTCGAGCTGCGCTGCGCTCAGGGTGTAGCGCGTGTCGCGGAGCAACTCGAGCGTCTGACGCAGGGCATCGGTCGACGTGTCGTCGCTGAGGGTCAGGCTGGTCGGCTTGCGCTCGTCGTCGAACAGCTGGCCGCCGCCCGAATAGACGAACGGAGCCAGACCGCGCAGCGTGGGCTCGACGTAGATGCCACGGGTGTTGCGGCGCGGGCGGCTCCCGAACTCCGCGGCAGCGCGGAACTCGGCGAAGTTCCAGGAGACCTTGTCGGACTTCAACGACTTCGGGACCGGCAGTCCCTCGGCCTCCATCGCTGCGAAGTCCACGAGGTCGGTGTTGTAGTAGATGACCATCGGGGACGAGGTGTAGGGCAGGCACTGCAGGTCATCGTTGACCGAGAACGCCTCGATGGAGTCGCGGGAGAAGTCGTCGCCGATCGGGATCTTGCGTTCGTTGAGGAGATCGAGCAACGGCACGGTGCGCTTCTCGGAGATCGCCTCGGCGAGGTCGGCCCGCGGCAGCATGTAGAGGTCGGGATGCGCCGTACCCGCTCGCACGGCCTCCTCCATCGTCGCGGCATCGGGCCACGACACGACCGACACCTTCGTGCCCTTGCTGGTCGCGTTGTAGTCGTCGACCACCGCCTGGTAGGTGGCGATCTCGGTCGCATTGCCCCACACCGCGAACTCCAGGTGGATCGGAGCCGCCGGCTCCGGCTTGGCCGGGTGCGGCTCCTTCTTCTGCTGGGTTCCGCTGGCGAGGGTGATCATCCCGATCAGCACCACCAACGCAACCCCGAGGACCACTGCACCCGTACGCCACGTGAACCGATCCACGGCCGCAACCCTACCGGCCGGTCACGACGTCCCCGTCGCCAGCGAGGCTCACGCCCCGGACCGTACGCTGGGCGGGTGCCTCAGGAGCGTCGCCACCATCGTCCGATCCCGCGGGAGGCAGCGTTCTTCGACGAGTACGTCGATGGCGCGGACCCGGCCCTGGTGACCGAGGCTGCCGACCGTGCGGCCGTCCTCCTCGTCCGGGGCGCCCAGACCAGCGCCGACGCGGGCGTCGCCGAGCGTCTCGTGCACCTGGCCGACGAGGAAGGCATCGAGGCGATCGCGGACGTCTGGTCGCACGCGGGTGCCGAGACCGTGGCGGGCTGCCTGTGGCGGCTCTATTCGCTCCGTTCCTGGGTGTACGCCGACCCGATCGCGGCCTCGCGTCAGTTCGACGCCGGACGACGGCTCGACGACTTCGCCCAGGTGGTGGCTGGGGTCGCAGACCCGCCGGGCCCCGACGAGCTCCGCCGGTTGGTCGACGAGGTGCTGCGCGGCATCGCCACGGCCGAGTTCGCCGACGTCCTCTTCCGCGCCGCCGCCTTCGCCCAGGTCGTGGCAGCCGGCCGGGCCGCCCTCCACGAGGTGCCCGTCGCCGACGTACGCCGGATGCTCGGCACGGCCGAACAGCTCGAGGCAGCCGGGCACCTGGAGTTGGCGGGACGCCTGGGTTGACGGTCGCCTGCTCGTTGGCTTGAGCGTTGGCCGCGAGGTCGTAGACTGTCCCGAGCACGTCGGGCCGCGGCAGCCCCGGGTCCCAATATCAGCCGCCACGAGCGGCCCTGCGCCGTGAGGCGCTCCCGGTCCGACGTGCGAGGGGCCTACAGGCTCCTCTTACAGGGCGTCGAAGGCCTTGCGGAGGCGTACGTCGGAGATCGGGCCGTCGGTGCCGAGTTGTTGCGCCCACAACGAGACGCGGTACTCCTCCAGCATCCACCGGATCGCCCGCAGTCCCTCACCGGCCGGGCGCCCCTCGGGGAGCGCACCGATGCGAGCCAGGTAGGCGTCCTGCAGGGGCTGGACGACGTCGAGCCGCTGCCGGTCCTTGGCGAGCGCTGCCGGTCCGCCGGTCTCCAGGGCATGCCGGCGTTCGCGCATCGCCATCAACCAGGTCCGGTGGCGGCGCAACCGGGCAGCGCCGGCCTCTCCGACGAATCCGTCATGGATCATCCGGCCCAACTGGGCCTGCAGGTCGGTCAGGGCGGGCAGCAACGGCAGGTCTGCGCGGCCGGTCAACAGGCGATCCACCTCCCGCCACAGCGCGAGGACCCGCAGCAGCTCGGCCAGCACCTCACGCACCCCCGCTGCAGCGGTGGAGCGGAGGGTGGCCAGCAGGTCGTCGTACCCCTGCCGGGTGCGGACCGGCTCGGCCGCGTCGACGGCATCGACGACGACGGCGCGCAGACAGTCGGCGAGGATCGCGGGCGGTCCGGTGTACGGCGTACCGGAGAGGCCCAGCTTGTCGGCGTTGCCGAGCTCGTCGAGGACGCCCCGGGTCGGGGCGGAGCCGAGCGCCAGCAGGAGCAGGCGTACGACGCCCAGCCGGTGACGCGCGTCGCGTTCGTCGGCTGATCCGAAGACCTGGAGACCGACGCTGTCGCCCTCGTCGACCAGGCCCGGGAACGCTTCGACCTCGTGGCCAGCGCGGGTCCAGGTCGCGGTGGCCGGGATCTCGTCGAAGACCCAGTCGGTCTCGCCGGTGCGGGCGACGCCCGAGTCGGAGGCGACCGCCGCCATGGCCTTGTCGAACTGCGGTTGCAGGGGCGCCTTGAGCTCGGCGAGCGACTTGCCGCGGCCTTGCACCCGCCCGCCCTCGTCGACGACCCGATAGGTCGGCTTGAGGTGGGCGGGCAGGGCGGTCAGGTCCCAGGCGTCGCGGGGGACATGGACGCCGGTGGTGGAGCGCAGGTGGCGTTCGAGCGCGGACAGCAGCGCCTCCTCCCCCGCTGGGACGGCATTGAGGAACTCCCGCGCCGTGTTGGGAGCCGGCACGAAGTTGACGCGCAGGGCCTTGGGGAGGCTCCGGATCAGCTCGGTGACCAGCTCCTCGCGCAGGCCGGGCACGATCCAGGAGAAGTCGTCGTCGTCGACCCGGTTGAGGGTGGCGACCGGGATGTCGATGGTGAGGCCGTCGTCCTGCGCACCGGGATCGAAGTGATAGCTGATCGGGAACGTCAGGCCGCCCGAGACCGACCATTCCTCGGGGTAGTCCGCGTCCTTGACGTCGTCGGCGGCGTCGTGGGTGAGCATCGCCGGGTCGAAGGTCAGCAGCTTCGGGCGCTTGCGTCGCTCGTCGCGCCACCACCGGTCGAAGTGGGCACCGCTGACGACCGTGTCCGGAACCCGGGCGTCGTAGAAGTCGAACAGGGTGTGCTCGTCGACCACGAGATCCCTGCGCCGGGCACGGTGTTCGAGCTCCTCGGCCTCCTCCAGCAGACGCTTGTTGTCGCGCAGGAAGTGATGGCGGGTGTCCCACTCGCCGTAGACGAGCGCATGGCGGATGAACAACTCACGCGACAGCTCGGGATCGACCCTGCCGTAGTTGACGGGACGATCGGCGGCCAGCGGTACGCCGTACAGGGTGACGCGCTCGGCAGCCATCACCGACTGTCGCTTGCGGGACCAGTGCGGCTCGGAATAGGTGCGCTTGATCAGGTGCGCGCCAAGCCGTTCGGCCCACTGGGGCTGGATCTCGGCGTTCTGCCGGGCCCAGAGCCGTCCGGTCTCGACGAGCTCGCCAGCCATCAGGAACTGGGGGTTCTTCCGCGCGAGTCCGCTGCCGGGGAAGATCGCGAACCGGGTGCCGCGGGCGCCCTGGTATTCGCGGGGTCCTGGCCGGCGCCCGTCCTTGCGAGCCCCCGGCTTGGGCTTCTCCCGCTCCTCGAGAAGGCCGATGTGGGAGAGCAGGCCGGAGAGCAGCGCCTGGTGGATGCCGTCGGCGTCGGGGACCTCGGACGGCGCTTCGAGCCGGACGCCCATCTCCTTGGTCACCTGACGCAACTGGCTGACGAACTCCTGCCACTCGCGCACCCGCAGGTAGTTGAGGAACTCGCGCTTGCACATGCGGCGGAAGGCGCTGCCGGAGAGCTCCTTCTGCTGTTGGCGCAGGTGGTTCCACAGGTTGAGCCAGGTCAGGAAGTCCGAACCCTCGGCCTTGAACCTGGCATGGAACTGGTCGGCCTGGGCCTGTTCCTTGGGATGTGCGGCACCCGGACGCTCGCGCGGGTCCTGCAGGGACAGGGCTGCGACGATGACGAGGACGTCGCGCACACAGCCGAGGCGTTCAGCTTCCAGCAGCATGCGGCCCAGTCGTGGGTCGATCGGCAGACGGGCGAGCCGTCGACCGATCTTGGTCAACTCACCCATTTTTCCAGTGGTTGCGATCGCTCCGAGCTCTTCGAGGAGTTGTACGCCGGCCTGCACGTTGCGCCGGTCCGGTGGCTCGACGAAGGGGAACCGCCCGATGTCACCGAGCCCGAGCGAGGTCATCTGGAGGATCACCGAGGCGAGGCTGGTCCGCAGGATCTCGGGGTCGGTGAACTCGGGACGTGCCTCGAAGTCCTCTTCGGCGTACAACCTGATCGCGATGCCGGCCGCCACCCGGCCGCACCGCCCGGAGCGCTGGTTGGCCGAGGCCTGGCTGATCGGCTCGATAGGCAGGCGCTGGACCTTGGTGCGTGCTGAGTAACGCGAGATGCGGGCGACGCCGGTGTCGATGACGTAGCGGATGCCGGGCACGGTCAGCGAGGTCTCGGCGACGTTGGTGGCGAGAACCACGCGTCGGCGGGAGTTCTTCGCGGGCGCAAAGACCCGGTGCTGGTCGGCGGCGGAGAGCCGGGAGAAGAGCGGCAGCACATCGACTCCACGGATGCCGTCCCCCAGTGGAGCGAGCGCTTCGGCGGTGTCGCGGATCTCCCGCTCGCCGGGGAGGAACACCAGGATGTCGCCGGGGCCTTCCGCCGAGAGTTCCTTGACGGCATCGACGATCGCCTCGGTCTGGTCCCGGACGATCGGCTCGCCGTCGCCATCGACACTGTCGTCCTCGGACAACTCCATGTAGTCGACCAGTGGCCGATAGCGGACCTCGACCGGATAGGTCCGGCCGGAGACCTCGATGATCGGCGCGGGTTCGCCGGTGCGGACGTCGGCAAAGTGCTCGGCGAACCGCTCGGGATCGATGGTCGCCGAGGTGATGACCAGCTTGAGGTCGGGGCGCTTGGGCAGGAGTTGGCGCAGGTAGCCCAGCAGGAAGTCGATGTTGAGGCTGCGCTCGTGGGCCTCGTCGATGATGATCGTGTCGTAGCGTCGCAGCAGCCGGTCGCGCTGCAGCTCGGCCAGCAGGATGCCGTCGGTCATCAGCTTGATCCGGCTCTGCTTCGAGGTCCGGTCCGTGAACCGGACCTGGTAGCCGACCAGGTCCCCGAGCTCGGTACCGAGCTCCTCGGCGATCCGCTCCGCCACCGACCGGGCCGCGATCCGTCGCGGCTGCGTGTGACCGATCATCCGGGGACGACCGTCCTCACCCGCCTCACCGCGCCCCAGCTCGAGGCAGATCTTCGGCAACTGGGTGGTCTTCCCGGACCCCGTCTCACCGGCGACGATGACGACCTGGTGGTCGCGGATCGCGGCCGCGATGTCGTCAC
>JASLDK010000158.1 GCA_030145945.1 Nocardioides sp. | reverse complement strand
GGCGAGTGCAGGGATGACGGCGAGGACCGCCGCGGAGGCGGCAATGGTCTGGGCGACAGGGCGCTTGGCCATGGGTTTCAGTGCTCCTGGGTCTGGAGGGCGGGACGGGAGGGTCGCTTGGTGCGAGCCCGGAGGAGGAAGAGGGTCCCGACGGGGATCACGTAGAGCAGCCAGACAGCGGCCTCGACCTTGGTCGTGACGGGCGAGAAGTTGAAGACGCCCTTGAGGAGCGTGCCGTACCACGAGGTCGGCGGGATCGCGCCGGACACGTCGAAGGCCAGGTCGTGCAAGCCACCGACGATGCCAGCCTCCTGGAGGTCGTGGATGCCGTAGGCGAGCACGCCCGCGGCGACGAGGATCAGGAACGCGCCGGTCCAGGTGAAGAAGACGCTGAGGTTGAGCCGGACAGCGCCGCGATAGATGCAATAGCCGAGCACGACGGCCACGAGGATGCCGAGGGTCGCGCCCAGCAGCGGCTCCCAGGTGGGGGTGACCGAGCCGACGCTCGCCCGGGTGCCGGCCTGGGTGGCGGCCCACAGGAAGAGCGCGGTCTCGAGACCCTCACGCCCCACGGCGAAGATCGCGACCAGGACCAGGGACCAGCGACCGCTCTCGGCGGCCTTGTCGATCTGCCCGCGAAGCTCTGCTCCCAGCCCGCGGGCGGCGGTCGACATCCAGAAGATCATCCAGGTCACGAACGCCACGGCGACGATGGACAGCGTGCCGCCGATGGCCTCCTGGGCCTCGAAGGTCAGTCCACGCGGGCCGAAAGTCAGCGCGGCGCCGAACGCGAGCGAGACACCGACCGCGATCGCGACGCCGGCCCAGATCCGCGGCAGCAGCTCCCGGCGCTCGGACTTGACCAGGTAGGCGACGAGGATGCTGACCACCAGGGCCGCTTCGAGGCCCTCGCGCAGGCCGATCAGGAAGTTCGCAAGCACAGTCGGCCAATGTACGCCCCTATGCTTAGGCTTTCCTAACTGGGACGCCATCGATTCGGTGCCGCTCCCCGATCCGCCCCTCCCTCCCGCCTCGGACGAGCACTAGGGTGAGGCCATGCGCGTGTTCACCACCTTCGAAGAGTTGACCGAGGCCGCCGGCACCGAACTGGGCACCACCGACTGGGTCACCATCGACCAGCGTCGCGTCAACCAGTTCGCCGACGCCACCGGCGACCACCAGTGGATCCATGTCGACCTCGAGCGCGCCAAGGACGGCCCGTTCGGCGGCACCATCGCGCACGGCTACCTGACCCTCAGCCTCGTGCCCTGGCTCGGCAGCCAGGTCTTCACGCTGCAGACCCCGGGCGCCAAGCTCAACTACGGCGTCAACAAGGTCCGCTTCCCCACGCCGCTGCGTGTCGGCAAGCGGATCCGGCTGCACGTCACCATGGGTGATGTCATCGACATCCCCAGTGGGAAGCAGATCATCGTCAAGCACACGATCGAGATCGAGGACGAGTCCAAGCCCGCGTGCGTCGCCGAGACGGTCGTCCTGCTGCTCCCCTGACTCAGGCCTCGCTGCGCGTCGCCCAGGCCTCGTCGAGCGCCTGGGCGAACAGCTCGGTCGGTTGTGCTCCGGAGATGCCGTATCTCCCGTCGATGACGAAGAACGGAACGCCGCTCGAACCGTAGGCGCGCGCCTGCGCCACGTCGGCCATCACGTCGTCACGGAACTCCGTGCCGGCCAGCACCTCGTCGACCCGTGCCGGGTCGAGCTCGGCTGCCGCGGCGGCCCGTCGGAGCACGTCGAGGTCACCGAGGGACTCACCGCGAGTGAAGTACGCCGCCAGGATCTCCTCCAGCAGTTGCGGCTGCCGCCCGACGGAGTCGGCGTAGTGCAGGAGCCGGTGGGCGTTCAGGGTGCGCGCGTGCAGCGCGTCGGCGTGGGCGAAGGTCAGCCCCTCGGCCGCGGCCACCTCGTCGGCCTGCGCCATCATCGCCCGGGTCTGCGCCTCGTCGGCCGCGCCGAACTTGCGCCCCAGCACCTGGACGGTGGTCTCGGTGCCGACCTCGGGGGCGAAGGGGTCCAGCTCGAAGGAGCGGTAGACCACCTCTAGCTCATCGCCGTGCTCGAAGGCGTCGACCGCCTTCTCGAAGCGTCGCTTGCCGATGTAGCACCAGGGGCAGACCACGTCGGCCCAGATCTCGATACGCACGGCAGTCGCAACACGGCGTACCCCTGAATGCTTCCCACCACGGCGGCCGTGCCGCCCCGGGGTCGTCTCAGGGTCGGGTCAGGGTCGGATCGGGGGATCTGCCGGAAGCGCACCGGTCTTCGGTCGCGACAGGCTTCGAGCCATGATCACCGTCGATTCCCTCTCCAAGTCCTACGGCTCGTTCACCGCCGTCGACGACGTCTCCTTCACCGCGCGGCCCGGTCGGGTCACCGGCTTCCTCGGGCCCAACGGCGCCGGCAAGTCCACCACCATGCGTGTCATGGTGGGCCTGACCTCACCGGACAGCGGTGAGGCCCGCGTCCTGGGGCGCCGGTTCGCCGAACTGCCCGACCCGGGCCGCGAGGTCGGGGTGCTCCTCGACGCGTCCGCACAGCACGCCGGACGCACCGGTCGCGAGATCCTCACCATCGCGGCCCTCACCATGGGCCTTCCCCGCACCCGCGTCGACGAGATGCTCGAGCGGGTCAGCCTCACCCCGGACGAGGCGAGCCGGCGAGTGCGCAACTACTCCCTCGGCATGCGCCAACGCCTCGGCATCGGCACCGCCCTCATGGGCGATCCCGAGGTCCTCATCCTCGACGAGCCCGCGAACGGCCTCGACCCTGCCGGCATCCGCTGGATGCGCGACCTGTTGCGCGGCTTCGCCGACCACGGTGGCACCGTGCTGCTGTCCAGTCACCTGCTGCACGAGATCGAGGTCGTCGCAGACGACCTCGTCGTCATCGGCAACGGCCGCATCGTGGCCGAGGGCACCAAGGAGGAGCTGCTCGCCGGCGCGGGCACGCTGGTCCGGGCCGCCGACGGTACGACGCTCGCCACCGCTCTGCAGGCCGCCGGGATCACCGCCCGTCCGACGTCCGGGGGCGCCGTGCTCGCCGAGGCCGACCTGACCCGGGTCGGTCAGGCCGCCTTCGCCGCCGGCATCGCGCTCACCGAGCTGCGCGCCGCTGAGGGCGCCGGGCTCGAGGAGATGTTCCTCGCCCTGACCGCCGAGAGCCAGCGCGAGTCCGTCGACCACACCCACCACTCCGTCAACCAGCAGGGAGCCGCGGCATGAACTCCACCACCATCGAAGCAGCACCACCCGTCGGCGTACCGACGACGGCACGGACCCGGCCGATCCCCTCCGCCACTCCGTTCGGTCGGGTGCTGCACGTCGAGCTGCGCAAGATGTTCGACACCCGCACCGGATTCTGGTTGATGGCGAGCATCGTGATCGCATCGGTCCTCGCCACGACGCTCACCATCGTGTTGGGCAACCGCGACGACCTGACCTTCGAAGCATTCGCCAGCGCCGTCGGGAGCCCGATGTCGATCGTGCTCCCGGTGATCGGCGTGCTCGCCGTGACCAGTGAGTGGAGTCAACGCACGGCATTGACCACCTTCACCCTGGTGTCGGGCCGTCGCCGGGTCCTCGCCGCCAAGCTGGCCAACGCGATCGCGATCGGCGCGGTGTCGATGGTGATCGCCCTGGGCATCGGCGCGATCGGCAACGTGGTCACTTCGATGATCACCGGGAATCCGGCGATCTGGAACATCTCGGTCTCGACGTTCGCGCAGATCGTCCTGGCCAACGAGCTCGGCATGCTGCTCGGCTTCGCGCTGGGCCTGCTGTTCCGCAACTCCCCCGCCGCGATCGTGGGCTACTTCGTGATCATCATGGTGCTGCCCGGTCTGTCGGGCGCGCTGGCCTCCGCGCAGCCGTGGTGGGCCGACCACGCCGGCTGGTTCGAGCTCAACGAGACCCGCTACCTGCTCTTCGACGGTGCCCTGACCAGCCAGAACTGGGCGCAGCTCGGTGTCACGTCGGTCTTGTGGATCCTGCTCCCGCTGCTCCTCGGAACCCGGATGGTGCTGCGCGCCGAGGTCAAGTAGCGTTCCCGAGCGTGACCGGTCTTGGTTCGGCCTGGTGGTTCTGGGCGCTGTTGTCCGCGGTCTTCGCCGCACTGACCGCGATCTTCGCGAAGGTCGGCATCAAGGACATCGACTCGGACGTCGCCACCTTCATCCGCACCATCGTCATCATCGTGACGCTCGGCCTGATCCTGCTGACACTGGGCAAGTTCCACTCACCGGGCGAGATCAGCGGTCAGACCTGGCTGTTCCTGGTGCTGTCCGGGCTGGCGACCGGAGCCTCGTGGATCTGCTACTTCCGGGCCCTCAAGCTCGGTGACGCCTCGGTGGTCGCCCCGGTCGACAAGTTGAGCGTCGTCCTGGTCGCGATCTTCGGGGTCACCCTGCTGGGCGAGCGGCTCTCCTGGTTGCAGTGGGGCGGCGTCGCCCTGGTGGGCGCCGGCGCGGTGCTCCTGGTGGTCAGCGGCTGACCGATCACCCACAAAGCAACGAACGCCCCCGACTCCGCGGAGTCGGGGGCGTTCGTGCGTCGTACGACGGAAGGTCAGCGCGCGGCGGAACCCTCGGTGTAGTCGTCGTCGGTCTGCGCCCACGAGAAGTGGCTGCGCAGGGTCTTGCCGACGGCCTCGATCGGGTGCGCGGCACCCTTGGCGCGGAGCTCGAGGAACTCCTTGCCGCCGTTGTCCTGGTCGGCGATGAACCGCTCGGCGAAGGCGCCGGACTGGATGTCGGCGAGAACGGCCTGCATGTTCTCCTTGACCTGCGGGTTGATGACGCGCGGGCCGGAGACGTAGTCGCCGTACTCAGCGGTGTCGGAGACCGACCAGCGCTGCTTGGCGATGCCGCCCTCCCACATCAGGTCGACGATGAGCTTGAGCTCGTGGAGGACCTCGAAGTAGGCGATCTCGCCCTGGTAGCCGGCCTCGGTGAGGGTCTCGTAGCCGTACTGGACGAGCTGCGAGACGCCACCGCACAGGACGGCCTGCTCGCCGAACAGGTCGGTCTCGGTCTCCTCGGTGAAGGTCGTCTTGATGACGCCCGCGCGGGTGCCGCCGATGCCCTTGGCGTAGGACTTGGCGAGGTCCCAGGCCTGGCCCGAGGCGTCCTGCTCGACCGCGATGATGTCCGGGATGCCGCGGCCCGCGACGTACTCGCGACGCACGGTGTGACCGGGGGCCTTCGGGGCGACCATGATCACGTCAACGCCCTCGGGCGCCTTGATGTAGCCGAAGCGGATGTTGAAGCCGTGGCCGAAGACCAGGGTGTCGCCGGCGGCGAGGTGAGGAGCGATCTCCTCGGCGTAGATCGTGCGCTGGAACTGGTCGGGCGCGAGGATGACGATGACGTCGGCCTCTTCGACGGCCTCGGCGACGGGGAGGACCTTGAGGCCCTCCTCCTCGGCCTTGGCGATGCTCTTGGAGCCCGCGCGCAGGCCGACGCGGACGTCGACGCCGGAGTCGCGCAGGTTCAGCGCGTGGGCGTGGCCCTGGCTGCCATAACCGATGACGGCGACGTGCTTGCCCTGGATGAGGGACAGGTCGGCGTCGTCGTCGTAGTAGATCTCAGCCACGTCGGGCTTCTCCTTGCTGGTTGGGTTTGGTGGGTGAATCAGGCGTGGGAGGCAGGCGGAACCGGTACGGCGACGGGCTTGCTGCGCTCCGAGATGGACCGCGGCCCGCGGCCGATGGCCACCATGCCGGACTGCACGAGCTCGCGGATCCCGAAGGGCTCGAGCACGCGCAGGAAGTCGGTGATCTTGCCGTCGTTGCCGACGATCTGCATGGTGATGGCGTCCGAGGCGACGTCGATGACCTTCGCCTTGAACAGCTGGACGACGTCGAGGACCTCACCGCGGTTCTCGGCGGTGGCGGCGACCTTGACGAGCACCAGCTCCCGGGTGACCGACGACGGCGCGTCGAGCTCCACGATCTTGATGACCTCGACCAGCTTGTTGAGCTGCTTGGTCACCTGCTCGAGCGGCGAGGAGTCGACGTTGACCACGATGGTCATCCGGGAGATCTCGGCGTGCTCGGTCGGGCCGACCGCGAGGGACTCGATGTTGAAGCCGCGACGGCTGAACAACGCCGAGATGCGCGCCAGGACGCCGGGCTTGTCCTCGACGAGGACGGACAGGGTGTGCTTGGCCATCTCTACAGGTCATCCTCGTCGAACTGGGGCGCGAGGTCGCGCGCGTACTTGATGTCGTCGTTGCTGGTGCCGGCGGCGACCATCGGCCACACCATGGCGTCACGGTGCACCCGGAAGTCGACGACCACGGGCACGTCGTTGATCTCCATCGCCTTCTGGATGGTCGCGTCGACGTCGTCGGGCGACTCGCAGGCCAGGCCCACACAACCGTAGGCGTCCGCGAGCTTCACGAAGTCGGGGATCCGCTTCGAGTGAAGGTCGGTGTTGGAGTAGCGCGAGTCGTAGAACAGCGTCTGCCACTGGCGCACCATGCCGAGCGACTCGTTGTTGATGATCGCGACCTTGATCGGGATGTTGTTGATGGCGCAGGTGGCGAGCTCCTGGTTGGTCATCTGGAAGCAGCCGTCGCCGTCGATGGACCACACGGTCTGGTCGGGCATCGCGACCTTGGCGCCCATCGCGGCCGGGACCGAGAACCCCATCGTGCCGAGACCACCGGAGTTGATCCAGGTGTTGGGGCGCTCGTAGCCGACGTAGTGCGCGGCCCACATCTGGTGCTGGCCGACACCGGCGGTGTAGATCGTGTCGGGACCGGAGATCGCGCCGAGGCGTTCGAGGACGTACTGCGGCGACAGACCGCCATCGGCGGGCTTCTCGTAGCCGAGGGGGTACTTCTTCTTCACGCCGGCACAGAAGGCCCCCCCGCCCTCGTAGTCGCCGGTGTGACCGGCGTCGGCCTCGGTGCGCAGGGTGGTGATCAGGTCGATCAGGACCTCGCGCACGTCGCCGACGATCGGGACGTCGGTGTAGCGGTTCTTGCCGATCTCGGCGGGGTCGATGTCGGCGTGGATGACCTTCGCCTCCGGGGCGAAGGAGTCCAGGTTGCCGGTGACCCGGTCGTCGAAGCGGGCGCCGAGGCTGATGATCAGGTCGCTCTTCTGCAGCGCGGCCACCGCGGCGACCGTGCCGTGCATGCGGGGCATGCCGAGGTGCTGCGGGTGGCTGTCGGGGAAGGCGCCACGAGCCATCAGGGTCGTCACCACGGGGATGCCGGTCAGCTCGGCGAGGATCGCGAGCTCCTTGCTGGCGCGCGCCCGGATCGTGCCGCCGCCGACGTACAGCACCGGCTTGCGCGACTCCAGGATCAGGCGGGCGGCCTCGCGGATCTGCTTGGCGTGGGGGCGGGTCACCGGCCGATAGCCCGGCAACTGCAGCTCGGTCGGCCAGGCGAACCCGGTCTGCGCCTGCAGCGCGGACTTGGTGACGTCGACCAGGACCGGGCCGGGACGGCCGGTGGTGGCGATGTGGAACGCCTCGGCCACCGTGCGCGGGATCTCGCTCGGGTCGGTGACCAGGAAGTTGTGCTTGGTGACCGGCATCGTGATGCCGCGGATGTCGGCCTCCTGGAAGGCGTCGGTGCCGATCGCGCCGCTGGGCACCTGGCCGGTGATGGCCACGACCGGCACCGAGTCCA